>NZ_JBHYUG010000048.1:56759-64840 GCF_042749375.1 Streptomyces sp. NPDC059477
CCCGCCGGCTTCCTTGTTCTTCTGGATCCCTCTGGGTTCTTCTGGGTTCTTCTGGACTGCCGGCCGTTCCTCGGCACCCGGCGGCCCTTTCCGCCCTCCCGGCGCCTTACCCAGAACATCACCCACCGTGACCAGCGGTCGGTGTCACGGCTTGCGGGCCACCGCCCCGTACATGGCGATGTCCTCGTCGCGGATGTTCTCCTCGCCCGTGCCGTCCGGGAGCCATCGGTGCACCTGGACGATGCCGGGCTCGACGAGTTCGAGGCCGTCGAAGAACTCGTTCGCCTCGCCTATCGTGCGCAGCCGCATCGGCATGTCCCGGGCCGCGTACTCGCGGGCGACCCGGGCCACGTCCTCGGGGGCGAACTCGGCGGTGCCGATGGACATCGCGAGATAGCTGCCGGACGGGAGCGGCTCAAGGAGCCGGCGCACGATGCCCACCGCGTCGTCCTCGTCCAGCACGAAGTGCACGATCGCGATGACGGTGAGCGCCACCGGCCGGGTGAGGTCGAGCGTCTCGCGCAGTTCGGGGGCGTCCAGGATGGAGCCCGGATCGCGGAAGTCGGCCTCGATGTACGACGTCCGGCCCTCGGGCGTGCTGGCCAGCAGGCCCTGGGACAGGGTGAGGACGATCGGGTCGTTGTCGACGTAGACGACCCGGGACTCGGGCGCCACGGACTGGGCGATCTCGTGCAGGTTGGGGGAGGTGGGGATGCCGGTGCCGATGTCCAGGAACTGGCGCATCCCGGCGTCCTCGGCGAGCCAGCGCACGGCACGGTTCATCCAGTCGCGGTTGGCCCGCATGTGGATCGGCAGCGCGGGCCACTCCCGGGCCATGGCGTCGCCGGCCTCCTGGTCGGCGGGGTAGTAGTCCTTGCCGCCGAGGACGTAGTCGTAGATCCGCGCGGAGTGCGCGTGCTCGGTGTCGATACGGTCGGCAGGCCATCCGTTGTCAGGCAACGCCGTGCTCCCATTCGGGTCGGGTGAGTGAGCCAGGTCCAGCGATAACAGCAGGGGAACCACCGGTTCACCCCCAGAACCAGCAGGTTCACAGCAGAAAGTCGGCGTCACCCGCCTTCACACCCGACAGGAAGCGGGACATCTCGCGCGGGGTGAACACCAGTACCGGGCCGTCGGGGTCGGTCGACTGACGCACCGCCACGCGTCCGTCGGCCAGCTTCATCACCTCGACGCAGGCACCACCCGCGTCATCGCTCCAGGGCTTGGACCAGCCGTGGACTCCCGGGTCCCGGGAGGGCGTGCCGTCGCGCACCGGCTGGGGCATGTCAGAGGGACGGTGGGGAACATCGGGTACGCGGTGGGGCACGTCGGAACTCCCTAGAACTTCTCAGAACTTCCCAGAACTTCCTAGAACTCCTTCTGGAACTCCTTGCGGATCGCGCCGAGTTGGGCCTCGGTCCGCCCGGGCGGCGCCGCCTGGGCGCCCAACCGGTCCAGGGCCTCGCGGTAGACCACGACGTCGTCCCTCTTGTCCAGATACACGGCACCCACGAGGCCGTTGAGGTAGACGATGTCGGGCAGCTCACGGGCCCGGAACCGGAAGATGTGGTACGCCCCCGCCCGCATCGCCGGGTGGGGTCCCTGGGCGAACCGCATGATCTGCACGGTCACATGCGGCAGCCGGTTCATCTCGATCAGATGGTCGATCTGCGCCCGCATCACCTCGGCCCCGCCGACCGGCCAGCGCAGCACGGTCTCGTCCATCACCACCCACAGCCGCGGCGGCACCGGCCGCAGCAGCAGTTCCTGGCGGCGCATCCGCAGCGCGACCCGGCGCTCGGTGGCCTCGGCCGCGGCATGCGGGTTGCCCGCGCCGAGCAGGGCTCGGGCGTAGCTCTCGGTCTGGAGCAGGCCGTGCACGAACTGGGGTTCGTAGGCGCGGATCTGCAACGCGGCCTGTTCCAGGCTGAGATACGCGGCGAACCAGTCCGGCATGACATCGCGGTAGGTGTGCCACCAGCCGCGCTTGTTGGCCTCGCGGACCGACTTGAGGAAGGTGTCGATCTCCTGCTGGTCCGTCACCCCGTAGACCTGGAGCAGCTTCTCGGCGTCCGCGAGCCGCAGCCGGGCGACTTTCGCGGCCTCCATGCGGCGGATCGTGGAGTGGCTGACCCCGATGGCCATGCCCGCCTGCTCGAAGGTCAGACCGGCCCGGACCCGCAGCTCCTCCAGCTGCCGCCCCAGGATCATGCGCAGGACGGAGGGAGCGCCGCCCCAGTCGGTCTCCGCGGTCACGCCTTACCCCCTCGATGCCTCCGGGTTCCAGGGCCAACCGTCTCACGCGATCACTTCCACTCACGTGTTCGATCGCGTTCTACCGCGCCAGCATGCGCATGCCTATTTGCAATTTTCAACTTGTAGGTTGCGAAAGGCCGTTGCCGGATGACACATTGGACCTACCGCCCCGACGCGCTCAACCGCGAGGGACCACAGCTCAGTTGAGCCGAGTGGGGCGGTGACCCACTGTCGTCGGATGCGGCTGACCACCGCACCCGCGCGTGGCCGGGCCTTCGGTGCGACTCCGTTACGGCCCCGGGCACATGGCAGACGAAAGGCGTGCGGCGATGGCTTCGCCCTACCTCCCCCACCCGCCGGCACAACTGCCCCCGTCCGGCCTGCTCAGAGCGGTGCCCACGAGCAGGCGCGCGTACGACGACCCGCGGGAGCACACCCGCGCCACAGAACCACCCGGAGGCGAGTTCGCCGGTCAACTCCCTGGGGACCCGTGCCCCGACCGCCTCGCCTCCGGGGATCACCCCACCGCCGCCGCACCGCATCGCGCCGCGGAGCGCGCGTCCCGCTTATCGGACGCGTTCGCGCTCCCGGCCGCCCCGGCCTCCGTCGGCGCGGCCCGGCGCCGTGTTCGCGCGGTCCTGGACGGCTGGCAGCTGGCCGAGGAGACCCGGGACGACGCCATCGTGGTCACCTCCGAGCTGGTCACCAACGCGGTCACCCACTCAGCGAGCGAGCACGTCATATGCCGCCTGCGCCGCACCCCCCAACTGCTGCGCATAGAGGTGGAGGACCAGAACCGCAGTTCCGCCCGCCCCACGCCCCGCCGGTCGGCCCCCGACGACCAGAGCGGACGCGGCCTCCTGCTGGTCGCCGCGGTGAGCGCCGACTGGGGCGTCGACGTCGCCCCCGACCGCACGGGCCGGATCGTCTGGGCCGAACTGCCGACGACGGCGACGCCCTTCCCGACCCCGACGCCCACACCACCGTCCGCCCCGGCCCCGGCCCCGGACGGCACGCGGGACGTCGTACGGCAGCATGACCAGCACCGGCCAGATGACTCGCACGACTTGCGCCAGCCGTATGAGCCGCACCACCGGCATGAGCCGCACGCGTCCGTGCCGGACCACGCAGAGACCACCACCGGCCCCTCCCCCACCCGGCCGAAGGATGTACGCCATGCTCCGACCCCACGGCACTGAGCCCCACCGACCTCCCCTTGTCCGCCGGGCGGATCCGTCCTGGACACCGGCCCGCCCCAAGCCCGAGCCACGGGTCGGGCCCCCGGCACGACCCGGCGGATCAGCCGGCCGCCCCTGAAACGGGCACCGGCGCCGGGCCCCACGACAGGCGGCGCCCAGCGTCACCGGCCCGGTGAACGTGTTCTAGCCCCGCAGATCCACCGGGTCCGGCCCGACGGGCTCCCGGCTGCCCGAAGTTGGTCGATCTCTTTCTGCACGCCCTGATCGGGCACAGCCCTTCAGAACACAGGGAACCCGAGCGGGAGGCCGAGACCCACGGCGACGAACGGTCGTCGCGGGGTGAGCAGGGCGTCCAGGGCCGTGTGCAGCCGGTCGATCCTAGGACGCCCGCGCTCTTCGGGGTCACCGGGCAGGGCCCGAGCACGACGAGATCGTGGCGGTCGAGAGCGGGGACGCGCCGGGGTGGCGGACGTGCCGGACCGTCGCCAGCAGCCCCGGTGAGCGGAGTTGCCGGACGAGATCGCGGTGGAGGTGCGGCGCGGGAAGAAGTGGGAGCCCTCGTCGCCGCCGATCGCCTCGTCGGCGATCCGACGTACCGTACGCCCGCGGCCGTGTCGTCCAGGTCGAACGCGGCACCGGTCAGGTGGCCCGCCGCCCTGGGCTACCGGGCCAGCGCCTCGGCGACCGGGACCGTCCGGTGTGTGGGTGACGGACAGCGGGCCCCTCTTGTGCCACCCGGCTCGCCGGTCGCGGCGTGCGGCGCGTCCGCCGGTAGGTCGAGGACGGCGACCTTGTGGCCCGCACCCAGCGGCGTGCGGTCGTCGGGGTCCTCGGTGGGGTCGCCGCTCCGCACGACCAGCGCGGCACCGGCCGTCACTCGGGCCAGGGCGCCTTCGAGCGCCCGTAGTTCACCGGGGCGCACCGGAGCGGGACGAGGCACCAGGGTCGCGCGCGACGGGGGTACGGCGGTCATGGCACCGGCGTCGCCCGCTTCACGTCGGAATTCCATCCCGCCTGGTCTCGGGCACCGGAGTGCCGAGGGCGCGCAACTGCGCGAAAGGGTTGAGGAATTCAGGATCGCGGGTGGTGATCGGGCCGTCGGCCAGTTCTCAAGGAATGCAGGAAGTGATTCTCGTAACGGCCTTCCGGATGGCCGCGAAAGCGAATCGTGCCGTGGTCGTCGCATTTCGCCCAGAAATGATGGAGGGCCGGGGTCTCGCAAATCCGGACGCGGTACCACTCCCAGTCCGGGAAACAGCGCAGCGACCAGCGCACCGTCACGGTGGCCCGATCCGGCCTCGCCCGGGTTCTGGGGTGACGGGGCTGGGATCACGACGGGCGTGATCCCGGCACGAGGGCGGCACCGGGCCAGGTAGCCGGACCAACCGGGTCGCTGCCCGGAGCCTGCCCGGGACCCCCCACCCCGGGCCCAGGGCCCCCGGCTCACCCCCCGTACGTCACCGATCCCCCGCCAGATCCAGCCCGCCCCGAGCGCTTGGAGCCGTACCCGTATCCGACGCGTTCCCCGAGCCGTCGTCGTCACCATCAGCCTCCGGAGCCGCTCCCGAGGGCACCTGGGAACCCGGCCCCTCCCGCCAAGGGCGTTCGATCCGTGCCGACACCGTCCGCCACCACCGGTCCGTCGGGAGGGTGCCCGTCGGTTCGAAGGGCTGGCCGGGGTGGGGGAAGGCGACGGGCTGGCCGGTGGTCCCGGTGAGGTCGGCCGTCCATTCGGCGGGCTCGGCCCAGGGGTGGGCGGCGAGGGTGAAGGTGCCCCAGTGGATGGGGAGGAGGACGCCGTGCGGCCGGCCGCCCTGGAGGTCGAGGTGGGCGCGCACGGCCTCCTCGGGGGTCATGTGGATGTCGGGCCAGAACTCGCTGTACGCGCCGAGCTGGATCATCGTCGCGTCGAAGGGGCCGTGGTCGGCGCCGATGTCCTTGAAGCCCGCGAAGTAGCCGGTGTCACCGCTGTGGAATATGCGGTGGCGCTCGCCGGCGACAGCCCAGGAGGCCCAGAGGGTGTGCTGGCCGTTGCGCAGGCCGCGTCCGCAGAAGTGGCGGGCCGGGGTGGCGGTGAGGGTCAGGCCCGCGACCTCGGTCGACTCGTGCCAGTCCAGCTCGCGCAGCCGGCTCGGGGCGACGCCCCAGTGTTCGAGGTGCGCGCCGACGCCGAGCGGCACGGCGAACACGGTGTCGGTGCCGGCCAGCGCCTTGATCGTGGGCAGGTCCAGATGGTCGTAGTGATCGTGGGAGATGACGATCACGTCGACCGGGCCGAGCGCGGCGAGCGGCACCGGCACGGGGTGCAGCCGCTTGGGCCCGGCGAAGGGGAACGGGGAGCAGCGCTCGCCCCACACCGGATCGAAGAGCACCCGCGCGCCGTCGATCTCGGCGAGGACACTGGAGTGCCCCATCCAGGTGAGCCGCAGCCCGCTCGCCGGGGGCCGGGCGATGTCGGCGAGGGTGGTGGCGTGCACCGGGGGCACGGCGAAGGGGGCGCGGCGGCGCCGGGCCTCCTTGTCGGTGTACTGCCTCGCGATGCCGAGCAGCGACGACGGGCTGGTGCGGGCGACACCGCCCGGGTTCTGGAAAACCCCGTCCTTGAAGTGGGGTGATCTGCGGATCCGCGCCAGACGCTCGCCGCTCGGGTCCGCGCCGAACGCCTCGGGCCGCAACGCGCGGAGCCCGGAGTTCGGGGAACGGAAGCCGGCCACATTACCTCCAGTGGAGTCGCTGAGATCTCCATTATGGTCGCCCCCTCCGACAACCCCGATTGACGCTGCCCGAACACAGCTTCAATACTGACCGATCATTCAGTAATAGGACCAGCGCATCCGCCTAGGAGCCCCATGCCAGCCCCCCTGTCCGCCCCTGTGCCGGCCCCTGTTCCGGCCCCCCTGCTGTCCCTCACCTGGAACGACCACGTCACCGGCCGAACGGGTTACCTGGTCGTGGACCGGCTGGTGCGGGGCGTGGCCAGCGGCGGACTGCGCATGCGCGAAGGGTGCACGCTCGACGAGGTGACCGGCCTGGCCCGTGGCATGACCATGAAGGAGGCGCTGCACTACGACCCCGGGGCCCGTTACGTCCCGCTCGGCGGCGCCAAGGGCGGCATCGACTGCGATCCGCGCTCCCCGGAGGCGTACGGCCTGCTGGTGCGGTACCTGCGCGCGATGCGGCCGTACATCGAGAGCTGCTGGACCACCGGCGAGGACCTGGGCCTGACCCAGGACCTGGTGGACCGGGCGGCGGCCGAGGCGGGGCTCGTGTCCTCGGTGCAGGCGGTGCATCCGCTGCTGGACGACGAGCCCGCCGCGCGGCAGCGGCTCGCGGACGCCTTCGCCGTGGAGGTGGACGGCATCGGCCTGGACGAGCTGGTCGGCGGCTGCGGCGTCGCCGAGTCGGCGCTCACGGCGCTGGACCGCGCGGGCGTGCCGTACGCGGGCACCCGCGCGGCGGTGCAGGGGCTCGGCACGATGGGCGGCGCCACCGCCCGTTTCCTCGCCCGCGCGGGGCTCACCGTGACCGCCGTCGCCGATGTGCTGGGCACCATCGCCAATCCGGCGGGCCTGGACGTGGAGGCGCTGCTCGCCGCCCGGGACGCCTACGGGACGGTGGACCGTACGGCGCTGCGGCCACAGGACCGTGAACTGCCCGCCGACGGGTGGCTGTCGGCGGGCGCGGAGGTGCTCGTGCCCGCGGCCGTGTCGTACGCGATCGACTCCACGAACCAGCACCGGGTCACCGCCCGCTGGATCGTGGAGGCGGCCAACATGCCGGTGACGGGGGCGGCCGAGGAGCTGCTCGCCGCGCGGGGCATCACGGTACTGCCGGACGTGGTGGTGAACTCCGGCACCAACGCCTGGTGGTGGTGGACCCTGTTCGGCGACATCGGCCCCGACGCGGGCGAGGCCTTCGCGTACACCCGCCGCTCGATGCGGGCCCTGGTCTCGCTGACACTGGCCCGCGCGGAGGACAACGGCACGACCCCGCGCGCCGCCGCGCACGCCCTCGCCGCGGAACGACTGCCGGTGATCGCGGAGCGCTACGGCTGGTACCGCTGACGCGACACGGCAGCGCCGGGCTCGGCCGGAGTGGGCTGGGCACGCCAGGTTGAGCTGGACCGGGTTGAGCTGGACCAGGTTGGGTTGGACCGGGTTGGGTTGGCGGTTGCGGGGCCGGGCGGGGTCGAGCCGAGCCAGGTCTAGCGGGGCCGAGCCGAGCGGGCCAAGGGGGGCGAAGCCGAGCACGGCCGAGCCAAGCCGAGGTCGGCCGTGCCAAGCCACGCAGGGCCGGGCCGCCGGGCCGCGGTGCCGGACTGTTGAGGCTGACGCCCCGGGAGGGGCAGAAGCCGTTGCCTCGCCAGCTCCATCCGAGCGCGCAGGCCCCCCGCACTCCACCCCACCCATCCCCGGGCCGGGCCGAGCCGAGCCGAGCGGGGCCGGGCCACCAAACCGCCAGGGCACCCGGGCCGCCGGGCCGCCGGGCCACCAAACCGCCAGGGCCGCCGGGCCGCCGGGCCGCCGGGCCGCCGCACCCCCGCACCCCCGCACCCCCGCACCCCCGCACCCCCGCACCCCCGCACCCCCGCACCCCCGCACCCCCGCACCCCCGCACCCCCGCACC
>NZ_JBHYUG010000049.1:0-42196 GCF_042749375.1 Streptomyces sp. NPDC059477
CTCCGACGTGGTGTCGGAGTACGCCGCCGTGGTGCGGTACCGCGTGGTTACTTCGGGTCGCGGTTGAAGAGGGACTTGGACCAGAAGTAGCCGAGGACGGCCAGGGCGAGGCACCACAGGACGGCCAGCCAGCCGTTGTGGCCGATCTCGGTGCCGAGGAGGAGTCCGCGCAGGGTCTCGATGGCCGGAGTGAACGGCTGGTATTCGGCGACCGGCCGGAACCAGCCCGGCATCGAGTCGATCGGGACGAAGGCGCTGGACAGGAGGGGGAGGATCATCAGCGGCATGGCGTTGTTGCTGGCGGCCTCGACGTTGGGGCTGGACAGGCCCATGCCGACCGCGATCCAGGTGAGGGCGAGGGAGACAAGGGCGAGCAGGCCGATGGCCGCCAGCCATTCCAGGGGGGTGGCGTCCGTGGACCGGAAGCCGATGGCGACCGCGACGGCCGCGACGAGGAGCACGCTCATCACGCATTGCAGCACGCTGCCGATGACATGCCCGATGAGCACCGACCCGCGGTGGATCGCCATCGTACGGAAGCGGGCGATGATGCCCTCGGTCATATCCATGGAGACGGACACCGCGCTGCCGATCGTGGTGCCGCCGATGGTCAGCAGGAGGATGCCGGGGACGACATAGGCAAGGTACTGGGATCGGTCAGCCCCGCCCGCCCCGATACCGGCGCCCATCGCGTCACCGAAGATGTAGACGAAGAGCAGGAGCAGCATCACCGGCGTGAGCAGCAGGTTCAGGGTGAGGGAGGGGTAGCGCCGGGCGTGCAGGAGGTTGCGGCGCAGCATCGTGGACGAGTCACGGACGGCGAGGGTGAGGGCGCTCATCGGGCATCTTCCTTGGACTGGGCGGGGACGGTGGACGCGGTGGCGGGTGCGGTGGTGGAGGCGGTCAGGGCGAAGAACACGTCGTCCAGGTCGGGTGTGTGCACGGTCAGTTCGTCCGCCTCGATGTGCTCCGAGTCCAGCCAGTCGAGGATGGACCGCAGTTCGCGCTGGCTGCCGTCGCTGGGGATCTGGAGCGCCAGCGCCTCGTCGTCCCGGGTGACCTCGCGCAGCGCGGCGGCTGCGCTCTGGTACGCGGCCGGGTCGGCGAACCTCAGCCGCACATGCCCGCCGGGGATCATGCGCTTCAGTTCCTCGGCACTTCCCTCGGCGGCGATCTTTCCGTTGTTCAGCACCGCGATGCGGTCGGCGAGTTCGTCGGCCTCCTCCAGGTACTGGGTGGTGAGGAAGACGGTGACTCCGTCGGAGACCAGTTCGCGGATGATCTGCCACATGTTGTGGCGGGAGCGTGGGTCGAGGCCGGTGGTCGGCTCGTCGAGGAAGATGATCCGCGGGTTGCCGACCAGGGTCATGGCGATGTCAAGGCGTCGCTTCATGCCTCCGGAGTAGGTGGAGGCGGGCTTCTTCGCCGCCTCCACCAGGTCGAAGCGGGCGAGGAGTTCGGCGGCGACCCGACGTCCCTCGCGCTTGGACAGGTGGTGCAGGTCGGCCATGAGGAGCATGTTCTCCTCGCCGGTGATCAGGCCGTCCACCGCCGAGAACTGACCGGTGACACCGATCGCCGCCCGCACTCCGTTCGGGTGAGCGGCGATGTCATGACCCGCCACCTGCGCCTGCCCGCCGTCGGCGGTGATCAGCGTGGAGAGGATTTTCACGGCCGTGGTCTTGCCGGCGCCGTTCGGGCCGAGCAGTGCGAACACGGACCCGGCCGGGATCCGCAGATCGATGCCGTCGAGCACGGTCTTGTCACCGTACGACTTACGCAGAGCGGTGGCGGAGACGGCGACCGGGGACGGGTGACCGCCGCCTCGCTTGGACGTGG
The DNA here is from genome assembly GCF_042749375.1 of Streptomyces sp. NPDC059477. Lineage (NCBI taxonomy): Bacteria > Bacillati > Actinomycetota > Actinomycetes > Kitasatosporales > Streptomycetaceae > Streptomyces > Streptomyces sp. NPDC059477. Next base: position 1,840 of record NZ_JBHYUG010000049.1, read on the forward strand.
GCATGACAGATGAAGGCATGGAGCCCTCCCGTTCGAAGGCTGGAGTGATGAGGGGATCAGGTGGGATGAGGCGCTTGGGATCTGGGGATGCGGGGAGAGCCGTGGCTCAGGGCTTGGCGCGGAGGATGTCGATGTTGCCCCAGTTGGTGCGGGCGCGGACCTTGACCGTCTCCTCGGTCTCCGTCGGGGTCTCCGAGGTGGCGAGCATGTTGCGCACCTGCCCACGGTGGGAGCTGACGTCGAGCCAGGCGGCGGTGCCCTCGCGGACACCGACCTCGATGTGACCGTTGGAGGTCTCCAGACTGACCTCGCCGCGGACGACTTCGGCGACACGGAGGGCGCCGTTGGTCGTGGTGGCGGTGACCGACGCCTCGGCGTGTGCGATGTCGATGCCGCCGTTGGCGCCGTTCACGCGCAGCTCGCCGGTCACGGCGCCGACGGTCATGGTGCCGTGCGAGTTCTTCAGGACGGCCGGTCCGTCGATGAGGCCGACGCGCACATTGCCGGAGCTGCTGGTGATCTCGGCCGGGCCTTCGACCCGGTCCACGGCGCTGGCGCCGTGCGACGCCTTCAGCCGGAGGGGGCCGGTGGTGTCGAGCCGCACATTGCCGGAAGAGCTGTTCACCCGCACCTCCCCGAGCCGGCCCTCGCCGATCACATGGGCCCCGGCGCTGGTCATGTCGATGTGCGAGCCCACGGGGAGTTCCACCGTCACGTTCACGGAGCCCGCGCGTCCCAGCAGATTGGCCTTGGGCGTGGTGATGGTCAGGGTGCCGCTCGCGTAACCGACCTCGGTCTGGTCGGCCGCCCGCACGTCCATGTCCTTCTTCGGGTCGAGGGGCCGCACCTCCACGACGGTGTCGAGGCGGTCGCCCGCGGCGAACTGCACGGAGCCGGTGTACACGTAGGCGGTGACCGAAATCGGTTCGGGAGTGTCGAAAGAAGGCATGACTGTACCGTCCTCATGGGTCCTTGAGCCGTCCCCGCAGGTGGGGCGCGGTGTGGGTGGAGTGACCTACTGAATGACCGAAGTGAGCGAAGTGACCGAAGCGGTGCGGCGCGGGTGCCGCTAGCGCACCCAACCGGTGAAGCTCTGCCCGACGGTGCGGGTCCGTTCCGTCGTACGCGGTCGGGTGCCGCCGTCGACCGCGGCCGAAACGGCGCGGACCAGCCAGGCGTTGACCGACAGTCCCTCACGCGCCGCGACTTCCTCGGCCCGCGCCTTGAGGTGCGCCGGCAGCCGCAGGTTGACCCGGGCGGTGCCGCCGTCGTCGCCGTCGGCCGGGGCCTTGAGCGGTTCGACGGGCAGGGCCGGCATCTCGGGCGCTCCACCGTCGCTGGGCGGCGGTGTCACCACGAAGTCGGGGTCCAGGCCGCGCAGCCGCAGGTCGACCGAGCCGGGGGCGAGTTCGCGAGTGATCTCGTCCATCGCGGCGGAGAGCACATTGAGCAAGGTCAGCCGGGTCGCCGACTCCAGCGGAGCGGTGAGCCGCTCGGCCAGCTCGCGGGCATCTTCCCCGCCGGCTTCGGCGGCCACCGCGAGTTCGCGGCGAAGGTTGTCGACGTAGGGCGTGAGGTCCATAACGTCATCATGGCATCACTATGGCGCCATCCGCAAGCCCGAATGGCACCGAGAGGGGCAGAGGAGTGACGAGTACCCGCCTGAGCTGCGTAAACAGCGTGACACCACCCTGGGTCCTGGTGGCATCACGCCCGCCCAGACGGCACGCGGGGGCACGAAATGGCGCCGGATGGCACTGGATGGCACTGGATGGCGCCAGGCGACACCAGCTGGCACCACCCGGCGCCACGCGTTCATGGCGCAGCCCGACGCTCGTCATGGCCGGCCCGGTCCTCCGGTCGCCCGGTCACCGTCGGCGGATTAGCTTGGTTGCGGTAAAGCAACCAAACCAGACGTATCCGATGGAAGTGATGTCCATGGGGACGAGCGAGGTCCGTGCCGCAGTGCCGTTCGGAAAGGGGACGGACCCGCCGCCGGGGCCCCGCTACCGCTGGGTCGCCCTGTCGAACACGACGCTGGGCGTCCTGATGGCCTCCATCAATACGTCGATCATGCTGATCGCGCTGCCGGACATCTTCCGTGGCATCGGCGTCGATCCGCTCCAGCCGGGGAACACCGGGCTGCTGCTGTGGCTGATCATGAGTTATCTGGTCGTCACCGCCGTGCTCGTGGTCAGCTTCGGCCGGCTCGGCGACATCTACGGCCGTACCCGGATGTACAACGCGGGCTTCGCGATCTTCACGCTCTTCTCCGTTCTGCTCTCGGTCACCTGGATGCACGGCACGGCCGCGGCGTTGTGGCTGATCGCCATGCGTGTCTTCCAGGGCGTCGGGGGTGCCATGCTGATGGCCAACTCCAGTGCGATCCTCACCGACGCCTTCCCGCCCGACCGGCGGGGGCTCGCGCTCGGGCTCAACCAGGTCGCCGCGATCGCCGGATCCTTCCTGGGGCTGCTGCTCGGCGGACTGCTCGGGCCGGTCGAGTGGCGGCTGGTGTTCCTGGTGTCCGTGCCGTTCGGGCTGTTCGGCACGGTCTGGGCCTACCTCAAGCTGCGCGATCAGGGGGTACGGGCTCCGGCCCAGCTCGACTGGTGGGGCAATGCCACCTTCGCCGTCGGCCTGATCGCGATACTGGCAGGTATCACGTACGGCATCCAGCCCTACGGCGGCCATGCCATGGGCTGGACCAATCCGGCCGTGCTCGGCGCGATCGGCGGCGGGATCGCCGTGCTCGTGCTCTTCTGCGTGATCGAGACACGGGTGGCGGCGCCGATGTTCCGCCTCGGTCTCTTCCGTATCCGCGCCTTCACCGCGGGGAACGTGGCGGGACTGCTCGCCTCGCTGGGCCGTGGCGGGCTCATGTTCATCCTGATCATCTGGCTCCAGGGCATCTGGCTGCCCCGGCACGGATACAGCTTCGCCGAGACACCCCTGTGGGCCGGGATCTACATGATTCCGCTGACCATCGGATTCCTGGTCGCCGGGCCTGTCTCCGGGTGGGCCTCCGACCGGTTCGGCGCACGGTTCTTCGCCACCGGGGGCATGCTGCTGGCCGCGGCCAGCTTCGCCGCGCTGGCAGTGCTGCCGGTGAACTTCGCGTACCCGTACTTCGCCGTGATCCTGCTGCTCAACGGCATCGGCATGGGTATGTTCGCCGCGCCCAACCGGGCCGCGATCATGAACAGTCTGCCGTCCGACCAGCGGGGCGTGGGCGCCGGCATCAGCTCCACCTTCCAGAACTCCGCGATGGTCCTGTCCATCGGGGTGTTCTTCTCCCTGATGATCAGCGGGCTCGCCAGTTCCCTGCCCGGCGCGCTCACCCAGGGCCTCACCGCGCAGGGGGTACCGGCGGCCGACGCGGCCCGGGTCGCCGCGCTGCCCCCGGTGGGCGTGCTCTTCGCGTCCCTCCTCGGCTACAACCCCATCCAGACGCTCCTGGGCACCCAGGTCCTGGACCGCCTCCCGCCCGGCGACGCCGCCTACCTCTCCGGCCGGGAGTTCTTCCCCCAGCTGATCTCCGGCCCGTTCCACAGCGGCCTGACCGTGGCCTTCACCTTCGCGATCGCCGCGTGCCTGATCGCCGCGCTGGCTTCGCTGATGCGTGGGGGGAAGTACGTCCATGAGGACGGGGGCGGCCCGGCGCGGGGCCGTGAGAGTGGCGAGGGAGGAAGGGAGAACCCGGAGCCCCGGAAACCGGGCAACACTCAGGTCACCGAGGTCACCGAGGTCACCAGGGAAACCCGGGACAAGCCGCCGCCGACGACGACACAGCCGACGGATCCGCCGCCGACGACACCAACGCCCACGCCGACGCCGACGACGCCCAGCCCGACACTGATGATGCGAGCCGCAAGGCGTCTGTACGGCGGGCAAGGAGGCGGACGATGACAGAGCAAGGGTTCGACGACCGGGCCGGGACGGCCGACGCGGAGTTGGCGGGCCGCCTCCGTATGGCTCTCCAGTACCTGGTCCCTCTCCTCCGGAGCAATCGGCGCACCCATCCCGACCTCACGCCCACCCGACAGGCCGCCCTCGGTGTCCTCGACGACGCCGGCCCGCTGCGCATCGGCGAACTGGCCACCCGGATGGGGATCTCCCTCTCCACCACGTCCCGTATGGTCGACCTCCTCGCCGCCGACGAGTGGATCGACCGCAGCCCCGATCCCACCGACCAGCGCGCCAGCCTGATCTCCCTCAGCGGGGAAGGCCGCTCGGTCCTCCACACGGCCCGGCGCGAGACCACGAGCGCGCTGTGCCACGAGATCTCCCGCCTGGACGACACATCGCGCCGCCTGCTGCGCGAGGCCCTGCCCGCTCTGGAGGCCCTCGGCAGGCAGACACGCGGCCGTCTCTCGCCGCCCGGAGGAGGAGTACGGGGCGTCCGCGACTCCGGGGAGAAGACCCGAGGACGGGATCAACTCCCCCCGTCGCCCCTGGGGGTGTCGCGGACGGCGAAGTAGAGTCCTGTCCATGGACGCCCTTATCCCGTTCCTTGTCGCGACCGCGTTCTTCGCCACCGTCGCGGGCCTCTTCGCGTGTCTGGCGGTGCGTATCCGTCGCCGGGGCCTCGGGGGCGGGGCCATGGGCGCGGCCCTGGCCTCGTACGAGGAGGCGTTCCGGATCACGGCCCATGAGTCTCATGTCGAGATCCGCGCCCAGGCGGAACGCAAGGCGCCGCTCCTGTCGCCCGACGGCCATCGGGGGCGGAACTCCGGCGAGGGCGGTGCTGCCGGGGCGGCGGATCCTCGACTGCGTCAGGCGCGTCCGCGCCGGTCACGGCGGGGTCTGGGCCGCTGGGTCGGCCGGCTGGGGCGCGGTCGCTGACCCGTGGACACCGTGGTGCTGGTGACGGGAGTGGTCGTCGGGCTGGGCGTCGCCGTGTTCCTGACGGATCGGGTGCTGCTGGCGACGGAGGCGCGGGGCTGGATCTACTGGCGCCGGACCAAGGGCCTGTCGTCCATCGGCGCCGACCTCCTCCAGGAGGGGGACCCGGGGGCCCAGGCCGTCAAACGCGCCATGGAACAGGAACGCGTACGCAAGAACGTCAGACCGGCCCAGAATCCGCCGTTCAGGGTGGACTTGGAGGCGGGTACGGTGCGGGTGCGCCGCGCGGCTCCGGTGAAGGACGAGACGTGAGCGTCGCTCGGCAGCGGCTGAGGCGGCCGACGTTCCGGTACTGGACGAACATCGCGGCGAGGGCGTCGATCCGTTCCTGGCGCCGGGCCACCCCGGGGTGCGTGGTGGCGACCTCGTCCCGGAACGGCATGGTGTGGACGATGCCGTTCGATTTCGTCGCCGAGGTCGTCGGGTGAAGGCGGCGCGGAAGCTGACGGTGACGTCGGGGTAGTGCTCGGGCGACACGCCGTTCCGTCCGGCGGCGATGGACGCCCGCCTACGTACGCTGCTTCTCCGATCCGGCGGCCCTTCACGCGTCGTGCGAGCACTACCGCGCGGCCGTCACCGTCGATCTCGCGCACGACGACGAGGACTTCGCGGCCGGGCGCCGGGTCGGCTGCCCGGTGCCCGCCCTGTGGGGCGAGCATGGCTTCGTCGGCCGCACCTACGACGTCCCCGAAGACGTGGCGGGCGTACGCGGCGGATGTGCGCGGCCGGGCGCCCCACTGCGACCACTATGTTCCCGAAGAGGCGCCCGCCGGCCCGGCGCGGCTGCTGTCCGACTTCCTTGCCGAGGTGAGCTGAGTGGCCGACGTCCCCGAATCCACCGGGCGGCAACAGCCCGCCCCCGGGCAGGACGCCCGTACCCGGCGCATGGTGCGGCGGCTGGCGGAGCTGGTCGGCTGCGAGAGTCCGTCCGGGCATCGCGCCGGGCTGGAATCCTGCTACGACCTGCTGGAGGGCTGGGCCCCAGAAGGGCTGGGCGAGGCGCGGCGGGTGGTGCGCGATGGGGTGCCGCATCTGTACTGGCCCGGTCCGGGCGGCTCGCCGCGGGTGCTCCTGCTGGGGCACGCCGACACGGTGTGGCCGCTGGGCACCCTCACCCAGCGCCCGTTCCGCGAGGACGGCGACCGGTTGAGCGGCCCCGGCGTCTTCGACATGAAGGCCGGTCTGGTCATCGCCCTGGAGGCGCTCGCGCTGGTCGGCGACCTCGGCGGGGTGGGTGTGCTCGTCACCGGCGACGAGGAGACGGGTTCGGTGACCTCGCGGGCGCTGCTCGAAGAGGTGGCCCGCGACGCCTCGGCGGTGCTGGTGCTGGAGCCGAGCGACGACGGCGCCGTCAAGACGGCCCGTAAGGGAGCGGCCTTCTACCAGGTCGCGTTCCGGGGCAGGGCGGCGCACGCGGGGCTTGAGCCGGAGAGGGGGGCGAACGCGCTGATCGAACTGGCCCACCAGGTCATCGCCATGGGCGAGTTGAGCGATCCGGCGGCGGGCACGACCGTGACGCCGACGCGGGCCCGGGCGGGCACCGCGATGAACGTGGTGCCGGACGCCGCCGAGCTGTGGGTGGACGTGCGGGCCTGGACGGCGGGTGAACTGCTGCGGGTGGAGGACCGGCTGAAGAACCTCACCGCGCGCACCCCCGATGTGGCGGTGACGGTGACGGGCACCGTGAACCGGTACCCGCTGGAGCCCGAGCGGTCGGCGTCACTGCTCCGGGTGGCCCGTGCGGTCGCCGCCGCCCGTGGTCTGCCGGAGGTCGGCGCGGTCCGGGTGGGCGGCGCGTCGGACGGCAACTTCACCGCGGCCCTGGGCGTGCCCACCCTCGACGGGCTCGGCCCGGTCGGCGACGGAGCACATGCCGTGCACGAGTGGGTCCAGGCCGGTTCGCTGGTCCGGCGGGCCGAGTTGGTGGCCGGGATCGTCGAGGCGCTGGGACGACCGGCATGAGACACCTCATCGTCCACGGCCGGGCGGACAGCCGCCGCCTTCCCGGCCAGGCCCGCCTGAAGGGCGTCCAGGAACAGCTCGACCGCCCCGTCGAACCAGCAAGGCTCCTTGGCGCTGAGGGGGCTCCCTGGCAGCGGCGCTTTCCTCCCGATACAACGTATCGTACAGTGACTCCCATGCCCCGCAGCTCTCCTTCCCTGGACCGTGCGACCCCCGAGCGCATCGCCACGTCCGCCCTTCAGCTCATCGACGAGGGCGGCCCCGGGGCGCTCACCTTCCGGGCGCTCGCGGCGCGGCTGGGGATCTCGCTGGCGTCGGTGCAGCGGCGGTGCACGGATCTGGCCGGGCTGCTGGACCTGTGCACCGATCATCTGGCGGCGCGGCTGCCGGACGTGGCGCCGGATACGCCGTGGGCCGAGGCCACCGAGACCCGGTTCTCCGCGCTCTACCGGCTGCTGGTGGCCCATCCGGGGCTGATCGCCCTGCGCGGGACGCGGCCCTGGCTCGGGCCCCATCTGCTGGGCCGGCTCGTGGAACCGCAGCTCGCCCACAACCTCGCCGCCGGGATGGGTCCCGAGACGGCGTTCGCCACGTACCGGCGGATGTATCTGCTGACCCTGGGCTGCGCCGGATTCGTCGATCACCGGGAGCCCGGCATCACCCGGACGGCCACCCGTACGGCGCTCGCCGCGCTCGATCCCCGGGAGTTCCCGGCGCTCACCGGCACCCTCGCGGCGCTTCTGCCCGTCATGACCGACCACGAGGTGTACTACGGCGCCCTCCGCCAGCTCATCCATGCCGCCGACCCCGAGACCGCCCCCGGCGACGAAGCCGCGGAAGAGACCGAAGGAACCTCCCGATGAGCAACGCCACTCCCCCGGCCCGCGTCTTCAGCAGCGACAACGCCGCGGGTGCCTCGCCCGAGATCGTCGAGGCCCTGGTCCGGGCCGCGACCGGTCAGGCCCTGCCCTACGGCGCCGACGACCTCACGGCCACCGTCCGGCGCCGACTGGGCGACCTCTTCGAACGTGAGGTGGACGTGCTGCTGGTCTCCACCGGGACGGCCGCCAACTCACTGAGCCTGGCCGCGCTGACACCGCCCTGGGGCAGTGTGCTGTGCCACCGGGACAGTCACATCAACAACGACGAGGGCGGAGCGCCCGAGTTCTACACCAACGGCGCGAAGCTGGTCCCGCTCGGCGGTGCCGACGCCAAGATCGACCCGCTGGAGCTGCGCGCGGCCGTACGGAACAAGACCGGGGACGTGCACAGCGTGCAGCCGTCCGTCGTCAGCATCACCCAGGCCACCGAGACCGGCGCCGTCTACGGCCTTGAGGAGGTCCGTGCCCTCGGGGCGGTCACCAAGGACGCGGGGCTGCGGCTGCACATGGACGGCGCCCGGTTCGCCGGTGCCGTCGCCGCCCTCGGCTGCACCCCGGCCGAGGTCACCTGGCGGGCCGGGGTGGACCTGCTGTCCCTCGGCGCCACCAAGAACGGCACCATGACGGCCGACGTGATCGTGGTCTTCGACCGGACCCTGACCACCGAACTCGCCCATCGCGGCAAGCGCGCCGGTCAGCTGACCTCCAAGATGCGCTATCAGGCAGCCCAGTTGGACGCCTACCTCGCCGGTGATCTGTGGCTGCGCAACGCCACCCGTGCCAACGCCATGGCCGCGCGGCTCCAGGACGGTCTCAAGGCCATACCCGATGGAGAACTCCAGGGGGTGACCGAGGCCAACATCGTCTTCTGCCGGCTGCCGCAGCAGGTCATCGACGGTCTTCTCGGCGACGGCTATGTCTTCTACCACGACCGCTGGGAGCCGGGCATCGTCCGCTTCGTCACCAACTTCACCACCACCGAGCGCGATGTCGACGCCCTCCTGCACGCGGTCGGACGGCACGCGGGCCGCCCGGACGCCCGCGCCTGAGCCGGGACACCCTTCCCTGCTCACCTCCCTCACCGCACCACCTCCACCAGATGCGGCACCACCCGGGTCAGCCGCAGAACCCCCCAGACGATCAGGCCCACCCCCAACGCCTCCGGGAGGAGCCACCACCCCGTGCGGATCGTCTCCTCGAAGAGGACGACACCCAGCAGGAGGCTCACGGACGCGTCACCGATGGTCAGCGCGGGCTGGGAGGCGGCGAGGGGACCGGCCTGGAGGGCGTTCTCCAGGAGGAGGAGCGCGGCGATCCCGGTGAGGGCGAAGCCGTAGGTCTGCCAGGCGGTGAGAAAGGCGGGCAGGCCCGCGTCGGCGAAGCGGCCCGCAGCCGATTTCATCAGGGCGGCGGTGAGGGCGTTGCCGATGGCGGCCCCCGTGGCCAGGGCGGCGGCCCGGAACAGGGGCGAGGTGGAGGTACGGGCGAGCAGCACCGCGGCCGTGATCGCGCCCACGGTGAGCAACAGCACCGGGAGCCACCGGGTCATCGGCGCCTGCTGCCGGCTACCGGCGGGCGCCGCGGAGGCGAGCAGCACGGTCAGTCCCGCGACCATGGCGGCGACGGCCCACCAGCCCTGGGCGTTCAGTCTGCGGTGCATCAGGGGGATCGCGACCAGCAGGGCGAACGGCAGTTCCAGGATGAACAGCGGCTGGACCAGCGCCATGGGCCCGTTGACCAGAGCCAGCGCCTGGAACAGCGCCGCTCCCGTGACCCCCGCGATGCCGATGGCCCAGGCCGGGCGGTGGACGAGTGCGCGCAGCAGCCGCACTCCGCCGCCCTGGGACACGGTGGAGGCGGCCTTGCGCTGGAACGCTGTGCCCACCGCGTTGCTCATGGCGCCCAGGACGGCGAACAGCACAGCGAGGACCATCATCACCCCACCATGCCCTGACGGTGCCGGGGCCGCCCCCGGTGCGCCTCGGGTGGACGGGTCGGGCCCCTCCCCGACCCACCCGCTCGGCGACGGCGGCCCGCCGGTCGATCCGTCAGAAGGGCTCCAGGTCGCCGGGCTGGAAGGGGCCCAGGTCGCCGGGAGGGTCAGACGGACATGAGCAGACGCTCCAGCGGCCTGGGTACGTGGGTCAGGTCGAGGTGGGTGACCAGTGCCCGCGCGTACTGGGCCTTGCGGCCACTGTGGGTGCCCAGGAAGCGGCGCAACTGGTGCTCCACGGGGCGTTCCCGCTGGGCGGGCTGGCCCTGGAAGGTGTGGAAGGGGCGCGTCTCGCCCTGGGCGTCGATGACCTGCCGGACTCCGTCGGCGCCGAGGGCGCGGATCAGTTCGTCCTCCAGGTCGGCGACACATACGTAGAAGCCCAGGGACTCCAGTTCGTCGGGCGTGCGGCCCGTGGCGAGGCCGACGCGCTCCAGATGGCGGCGGAAGTGCCGTTCCTCGCCGATGTCGCAGAGTCCGGCGAGCGGGAGACCCAGCCCCGGTGGGCCGCAGACGTCCAGGAAGCGGCCGATGTTGGTCGCGCCGCCGAGCGGGACCACGGCGACGCCCTCCGCGTCGAGGTCCCGGCCGTGCCGCGCGGCGAGCGCCGCCAGGGCCGCCTCGTCGCTGTGGCCCTCGACGAGCACGATCGTGCGGACCCCGCCGGCCAGCGCCCGCGCCTCGGACGCGGCCTCGCCCGCACGGGCCCCTCCGGCCGCCCATCCGCCCAGCGCCCGCCGGAACCGCCTCGACTCATCCACAGAACCTCGCCTCCCCCACACCATCCTGACATGGCGCTGATCCCGTACGCATGGGTGTTTACGGGGTGACGCGCCCGCGGAAATCTGTCGCGGTCCGCGAGGTCCGGGAGCTAGCCTGCGCGAGGGCGGGGGCGAGGGTCGTGTCCGCGCGTGGAGGCAGGGGGCCGCGGTGGAGACCGGGGACGTACGGACCGACCGTTTGAGTGTGCTGATCGACCAGTTCGACCAGGCCAGGGAGATGGCGGAGGTACGGCTCACGGGGCTCGGCGACGACGAGTATCTGTGGGAGCCGGTGCCCGGGTGCCACTCGATCCGGCGGCGTGACGAGGCGACGTCGCCCAGGGCGTTCGGGCCGGGTGACTGGCTGCTCGACCAGGGCGCGCCGGACATTCCGGCGAGCGAGTACGCCGAGGTGGCCCGGCAGGCCGAGAGCGGTATGCCGATCGAGAAGATCGCCGTGGACTGGAGCGTGAGCGTCGAGCGGGTGACGCAGGTCCTCGCCCACACCGGCCCGGTGGAGCCCGACGCGACGCCGGTCACCACCATCGCCTGGCGGCTGGGACATCTGCACTTCTGCTTCGCGGGCACCTGGGAGTGGACCTTCGGCGAACGGCAGCGGGATCCCAGACAACTGGTCGACTTCACCCCGTCCGCGTCCCTGGCCGTGGAGCGGCTCTTCTCGGCGCTGGACAGCTGGCGCGAGCGGATCGCCACGGTGACGCCGGAGCAGCTCGACACGATCGGCTTCTCCCAGTACCCGTACGGCTCCGACGCCGACGAGCCCTTCATCGGCGTGATCTGGGGCGGCAACCTCGAACTCATCCACCACATGGCCGAGATCGCCCTTCTGCGTGATCTGTGGCGGACGGGATTCAAGGGCGGGGGGAGGGCGTAGGGCCCACTTGATGGCCGATGGCCGGTGGCCGACGACCAGCTACCAGCTACCAGCTACCAGCCATCGGTCACCGATCACTGGCCACTGGTCACTGGTCACTGGTCACTGGTCACGTTCGCGCAAGTACGTCTCCAGTTCCGCCGCCCCGCCCAGTAGCGCGCGGCCCCGTGCCGACAGGCGGTTCCGCCAGTCGCGCAGGGCGTCTTCCAGGGGTTCCAGTCCGCCGGCCGCCCGTACCTGTGTGATCAGCGGGGCGATCTGCTCCAGCAGATAGCCGCCGCGCCGGAGCTGGTGGGCCAGCAGGGCGTCCCGTACGTCGGCCTCGGTGTAGACGCGGTATCCGGTCGCGGGGTCGCGGTGCGGGCGCACCAGTCCGGCGCGCTCCCACTTGCGCAGGGTGGCGGGCCGGATGCCGAGCCGCCCGGCCAGCGGCCCGATGAACATGCTGCCGCCGGGCGCCGGCTCCGGGCCGGGCTCGGGTTCCAGGTCGCGCAGGGCCCGTTCGACGGCCTCCAGGGTCCGCCGGTCGTCCAGGAGCTGAGTATGGCTCTGGTCGATGAGGCGGAACGCGTCCTCCGGCTCGCTCTCGTTCACCGCCCGCATGATCGCCGTGGCCGTGCGATGGCCGTGCCCGGGTACCAGGGCGAGGAAGGCGCGCAGGGCCGACGCGTGCAGGGGGGTGTAGGTGCGGTAGCCGTGGGGGGTGCGGTCGGCGGTGGGGAGGATGCCCGCGTCCTCGTAGTTCCTGACGGCCTGGGTCGACAGTCCGTGGGCGCGAGCCAGATCGACCGGCCTGAGCCTGGTCCGCCCTCCGCTTTGAAGGTTTTTCTCCATTCCCTCCCCTATCCCGCGCCGATCCCACGTAAAAGCTTCCACCGTTGGTTCAACGATACCGTTTAAGGCATGGCTACCGACATCGAGGACACCGTCCATGCCGTCGACGCCGCCGCGCTGCTGCGGCTGCTTCCGGCCCGGCCCCGGGTGCTCGCCCTGGGCGAACCCACGCACGGCGAGGACACCTTGCTGGAGACGCGCAACGCGTTGTTCCGGCAACTGGTCGAGGACGAGGGGTACCGGACCATCGCGATCGAGAGTGACGCTCTGCTGGCGCTGGTCGTGGACGACCATGTCACCTCGGGCGCGGGCACTCTCGATGACGTCATGGAGCACGGCTTCAGCCATGGGTTCGGGTCGTCCGCGGCCAACCGCGACCTCGTCCGCTGGATGCGCGCCCACAACGACGGCCGGCCGGTGGAGGATCAGGTCCGGTTCGCCGGTCTCGACGCCCCGCTGGAGATCACCGGCCCCGCGAGCCCCCGCCACGCCCTCCTCGCGTTGCACGGCTGTCTCGCGGCGGAGGTGGACGCCGAGTCGCTGCCCTGCACCGCAGCGACCCTGGACCGGTTGCTCGGCCCGGACGACCGCTGGACCGACGAGGGCGCGATGAGGGATCCCTCCCGGTCCGTGGGACGGTCACCGGAGGCGGGCGAGCTGCGGCTCCTCGCCGACGACATGACGTCCCTCGTCCACGAACGGTCGCCGCGGCTCATCGCGCGGACGTCCCGGGAGGCGTGGGACCGGGCGCGGTTGTACGGACGTACCGCCAGCGGGCTGCTGCGCTATCACTCCTGGCTGGCCGACACCTCACCGGGCCGGATGACACGTCTGCTGGGTGTGCGGGACCAGTTGATGGCCGACAACCTGCTCGCCCTCGCCGAGCGTGGCCCGACCCTCGCCTTCGCACACCATCTTCATCTCCAGCGGCACCCCGGCGAGATGCGGATGGGTGGGCAGCCGTTCCGGTGGTGGAGCGCGGGCGCGCTGGCCGCCGCGCGGCTCGGCCGGGAGTACGCCGTGGTGACGACGGGCCTCGGCACCATCCGGCACCGGGGTGTGGACACCCCGCCGAAGGACACCGTCGAGGGGCTCCTGTACGGGCTCCCGCAGGATCGCGTGCTCCTCGACACGCGGCGGCCGGCCACCGCCCTCACCGACCCGCCGCCCACCCCTCGGGTCTCCTCCTGGTTCGGCTACTTTCCGCTGACGCCGGAGCACCTGACCGGCAGCGACGCGATCCTCTACATCAGGGATGTGCCGCGGGTCTGACGCGTCCCCGTCCGTTCACAGCGGGACATCGTGATGACCAAGCGGCGGGTCAGCGCCTTCGCGGGCGGTGACCTCACCGGCGTACTGGGCGGCCTCGGGGTGTCCCGGCTGGTGCGTGTCGTGTCAGCCCCCGTCGCCGTCCCGGGCGGCCACCAGGTCGAGGGCGATGTCGACGATCATGTCCTCCTGGCCGCCGACCAGTCCACGGCGTCCGGCCTCCATGAGGATGGTCCGCACGTCGAGGCCGTACCGCTCACCGGCGGTCTCCGCGTGCCGCAGGAAGCTGGAGTAGACGCCTGCGTAGCCCAGGGTCAGGGTCTCGCGGTCCACCCGCACCGGACGGTCCTGCAAGGGCCGCACGATGTCGTCGGCGGCGTCCTGGAGGGCGAACACGTCACAGCCGTGCTTCCAGCCCATCAGGTCGGCCACCGCGACGAACGCCTCGATCGGGCAATTGCCGGCACCGGCGCCGTGCCCGGCGAGCGAGGCGTCGACGCGGACGACACCGTTCTCGACGGCGACGACGGAGTTGGCGACCGACAGGGAGAGGTTCTCGTGGGCGTGGATGCCGATCTCGGTGCCGTCGTCGAGGAGGTCGCGGTAGGCGCGGACCCGGTCGCGGACGCCGTCCAGGGTGAGTCGGCCGCCGGAGTCGGTGACGTACACACAGTGCGCGCCGTAGCTCTCCATCAGCTTGGCCTGCCGGGCCAGTTCGGCGGGCGGAGCCATGTGGCTCATCATGAGGAACCCGGCCACGTCCATGCCGATCTCGCGGGCGGTGGCGATGTGCTGGGCCGCCACGTCGGCCTCGGTGCAGTGGGTCGCCACCCGCACCGAGCGCACCCCGAGGTCGTAGGCACGCCTGAGTTCCTCGATGGTCCCGACGCCGGGCAGCAGGAGGGTGGTCAGCCGGGCGTCGGTCAGGTTGGCCGCCGCGGCCTCGATCCACTCCCAGTCGCTGTGCGAGCCGGGGCCGTAGTTGACCGAGCCACCGGCCAGTCCGTCGCCGTGGGCGACCTCGATCGCGTCGACCCCGGCCGCGTCGAGGGCGGCGACGATCCGGCCGACGTCCTCGGGGCTGATGCGGTGCCGGACGGCGTGCATGCCGTCGCGCAAGGTGACGTCTTGGACGAACAGGTCGACCTGACTCATCGCTGGCTCTCCTCCTGCTGGGCGATCCGCTCGGCCACCTGGAGTGCGGCGGAGGTCATGATGTCGAGATTCCCGGCGTAGGCGGGCAGGTAGTGGGCGGCGCCCTCCACCTCCAGGAACACCGAGACCCGGTGCGTGGGGCGGCTCGTGGCGCCGGGGGCGAGCAGGGTGTGGACCGGCTGGTCGTCCGGTATCGGGTCGATCTGCACGGTCTGCTTGAGCCGGTAGCCGGGCACATAGGCGGCCACGTCGCCGACCATCTCGGCGACCGAGGACCGGATCCGGTCGTGGGGGGCGGCGTCGGCGGCGTCGACCAGGCAGAAGACGGTGTCGCGCATGATGAGGGGCGGTTCGGCCGGGTTGAGGATGATGACGGCCTTGCCGCGCTCGGCGCCGCCGACGCTCCGGATGGCGTGCGAGGTCGTCTCGGTGAACTCGTCGATGTTGGCCCGGGTGCCGGGACCCGCGGAGCGGGACGAGATGGAGGCGACGATCTCCGCGTAGGCCACCGGGACGATCCGGGAGACGGCGGCCACGATCGGGATCGTGGCCTGTCCCCCGCAGGTCACCATGTTCACGTTCGGCGCGTCGACATGTGCGTCGAGGTTGACCGCGGGGACGACGAACGGGCCGACGGCGGCGGGCGTGAGGTCGATCAGCCGCTTCCCGAGGGGGGCGAGCCGGGCGTGGTTGGCGAGGTGGGCCTTGGCGGAGGTCGCGTCGAAGACGATCCCGATGTCCGCGAAGCCGGGCATGGCCAGCAGGCCCTCGACGCCCTCGTGGGTGGTGGGGACGTTGAGCCGGGTGGCGCGGGCCAGTCCGTCGGAGGCCGGGTCGATGCCGACCATGGCGCCCATCTCCAGTCGCCTGGAGTGCCGGAGCACCTTGATCATCAGGTCCGTGCCGATATTGCCGGAGCCGATGATCGCCACTTTGGTCTTCCGGGGGTCAGTCACTTGTCCCACTCCTGCTGAGGGCCGGGGGTGCCGGGGGTGCCTTGGGGATCGGGAGTGCCTTGGGGACCGGGGGTGCTCCGGGTGCCGGGGGTGCCCGGGATACCGGCGGTGCCCGAGGTGCCGTGCCTGCCCGGGGTGCCCTGGGTGCCGGCGGTGAATCTCGCGGTCACGGTCCCGAGTGGCCGGATGGTGGCCTGGACGGTCACTCCGGGCCGTACGGGGCTGAGCGGGCCGAGGGCTCCGGAGAGGATCACCTGACCGGAGCGGAGCGGGTCGCCGAACTCCCGGGCCCGCTGGGCCAGCCACGCGAGCGCGTTGAGGGGATCACCGAGGCAGGCGGCACCGCTGCCGGACGACACGAGTTCGCCGTCGACCTTCAGTGCCATGACCACATCGGCGGGTTCGAACGCGTCGAGGGTGTGCCGCTCGCGGCCCAGGACGTAGACACCGGCGGACGCGTTGTCGGCGATCGTGTCGGCGAAGGTGATGTCCCAGTCGGTGATCCGGCTGTCGACGATTTCGAGGGCGGGCATCGCACAGGCGACGGCCGCGCGGCACTGGGCGGCGTCCAGGGGACCCTCCGCGAGGTCGGCGCCGAGAACGAAGGCGACCTCGGCCTCCACCCGGGGTTGCAGCAGCCGCTCTATGGGGATCAGGGCCCCGTCGCCGTACTGCATGTCGTCGTACAGCACACCGAAGTCGGGCTGATGGACGCCGAGTTGGACCTGTACGGCTTCGGAGGTGGCCCCGATCTTGCGTCCTGTGACGGTCCTGCCCTGGGCGCGGAGGCTGTTGAACCGCTCCTGGATCCGGTAGGCGGCGACGATGTCGTCCGGGCCGATCAGATCACTGACCGGCGGACAGGTCACGCCGGTGACGGCGGCCGTGGCGAGCCGGTGTGCGGCCTCGTCGACGACCGAGTCCGGGACGGGCGCCCGCCGCGCGCCGGGAGATTGCTCGGATGACATACACACTCCTTCGTTGACACGTCCAGTGGACATGCCGGTCTTGGCCGCGCACCATGAACGTGGTCCACTGAGCGGACCGTTTCTTCGAGAGGTCCGTATGCCCGACACCCGCCCCGAAGCCCAGTTGGACGACCGCTCCGTGCTGGGCAGGGCCATGCGCATCCTGCGGTGCTTCCGCACGGAGGACCGGGGCGTGGGGCTGTCGGAGCTGGTACGCCGGACCGGGCTGCCAAAGGCGACCGTGCACCGGATCGCCCAGGATCTGGTGGCGGCCCGGATGCTCGCGGCGACCGACCGCGGCTACCGGCTGGGCGGCGGCCTGTTCGAGCTGGGCATGCTGGCGGCCCCCGAACGCAGTCTCATCGAGGTCGCCGTGCCGTTCATGCAGGACCTGTTCCTGCGGACCGACGAGACGGTCCATCTGGGGATCCGGGAGGGCACCGAGGTCGTCTACATCTCGAAGATCGGCGGTCACCGCCAGGCACCCTCACCCACCCGCCTCGGTGGCCGGATGCCGCTGTACTGCACGGCCATCGGCAAGGCCCTCCTCGCGCACGCGCCCCGGCCGGTCACCGACGCCGTACTGAACGGCCCGCTGGAGCGGCGCACCCCCCGCACCCTGATCCAGCCGGGGCTGCTGCGCAGACAGCTGGAGCAGATCGTCGAGCAGGGGGTGGCCTACGAGTACGAGGAGTCGGTGCCGGGGCTGGTGTGCATCGCGGCGCCGGTACTGGACGCGGGCGACCGGCCGCTCGCCGCGATCTCCGTCACCGGGCCGTCAACCCGTTTCCGCCCGGACCGCCACCAGGCCCCGGTCCGCGCCGCCGCGGCCGGAACGGCCTCGATCCTGGCCCGCCGGGGGCAGCTCGCACTGCCGGAGGAGGGCTGACCGCGTCCGCGGTGTCTGGTGGGGGCGGCGGCTCGGACACCAAACCGCAGGCGTCACGGCCACCTCCGCCACGCGCGTGACGCCCTCGGTGTCCGCGAGACCCTCGGCCCGCAGGAGTGGGTATGCGCGTGCCGTCCGGCCGATGGGGGTTCGCGGCGCGGTGAGCGGGCGGAACGCCACCCCGGTCACCGTTCAGTCGTCCCCCTGCGCCCAGGCGGCCACCGGCAGTGACAGATGGACGCCGAAGTCGCCGAGGGCGACGGTGGTGCTGATGCTCGTATGCAGCCGGTCCACCCGTTCCTGACGGTCGGCGGCCCGGCTCTCGACGTACGTGGACCGCACCTCGATCACCACGTCCAGTCCGCTGCGGTCGAGCGGCCCGAGCGCCCGGAAGCGGATCTCCACATCACCTGGTCGCAGTTCCCCGTCGTACGGCTCCTCCGGGCACCGAACGGCCAGCGACACCAGGTGGGGCAGCACGGAGCCCAGGTCACGCAGGGTCGCTTCGGGGACGTGGGGCGCGTAGGTGACTTCCACGAGAGGCACCGGCCCACCCTAGGTCATGGTCACCGGGACCCGTCAGGATTCGAGAAGCGTCCCCGACGCACCGCTCCTACGGTTGAGCCCATGACCGGCAGGACGACCGACGGAGGTGGCCCGATGACTCAGCAGCAGGCGGCGAAGCGCAGGCCGGGGACGCCCGGGGCGTTCTCCCGGTGGATGCAGCACAGGGCGAACGCCCGGCTGATGCGCAAGATCCGGCGCGGGGAGGGCGCGTTCATGGGCATGGACGTACTGATCCTGAACACGGTCGGCAGCAGAAGCCAGGAGCCGCGCGAGACGCCCGTGGCGTGGTGGGCCGACGGCGAGGGCGCCTGGCTGGTGGTGGCGTCGGGTGGCGGCACCCGGCATCCGGACTGGCACGACAACCTGCTGGCGCACCCCGACCGGGCGTCGATCGAACTGCCCGGCCGCGCCGCCCTGCCGGTCACCCCGCACCCGCTGGACGGCACCGAGCGGGAGCAGGCGTGGCAGCGCATCACCGAGACCCAGCCACGGATCGGCAAGTACCAGAGCAGGTCCGAGCGGCAGTATCCGGTCATCCGGCTGACCTCCCGCTGATCCCGACCCCCGCCGCCAGGGCTTTCCACGCGTCGGGTTTCGGACATTCCCCGGGTCCGGCCCGCCGTGCCGCCCTGACCCGACCACCATCGCCCTAAACTTCTACTCGCTTGTAGAGACAGCCCGGACCTGCCGGGATGTCCCGCGTGACGTACGCACGCACACAGACGCACGTACATGGATGCACGTAAAGGAGTGGACGCCGCGATGGTGTTCAAACGGCTGCTCGGTTCGCTCGGCGTGGGTGGGCCCACGGTGGACACGGTTCTGGAGGGAGGTCCGGCCGTGCCGGGCGGTGCCCTGGCGGGTGAGGTCCGGCTCAAGGGCGGGGACGCCGACTTCGAGATCGAGGAGATCGGCCTGGAGCTGGTGGCCCGGGTCGAGGCCGAGCACGACGGCGGGGAGAGCGAGGGGACCGTCGTCTTCGACCGGTTCACCGTGGGCGGCGGCTTCCGGCTTGCGGCCGGGGAGGAGCTGAGCACGCCGTTCCGTCTGACGCTGCCCTGGGAGACGCCGGTCACCGAGCTGTACGGCCAGCCGCTGGGCGTGATCCTGGGGGTGCGGACCGAGCTGGCCGTGGCGGGCGCCAAGGACAAGGGCGACCTCGATCAGCTCACCGTGGGCCCGCTGCCCGTGCAGGAGGCGATCCTGGAGGCGCTCGGCCAGCTCGGGTTCGGCTTCCGGACGGCCGACCTGGAGTACGGGCGGATCGGCGGCACGGGCCAGCAACTGCCGTTCTACCAGGAGATCGAGCTGACCCCGGCCCCGCGCTACGCCCACCAGGTCAACGAGATCGAGCTGACCTTCCTCGCCTCGCCCGGCGGCCTGGAGGTGGTCCTGGAGGCCGACAAGCGCGGCGGGCTGTTCTCCGGGGGACACGACGCGATCACCCGCTTCACCGTCGGGCACCACGACGTCCGTGACTGGAACGCCGAGGTCGACGGCTGGGTGCGGCAGTTGGTGGAGCACCGGGCGGCGTACGGCCATCAGGGCGGCCACGGGTATCACGAGCACCACGACGCCCACAGCTCTCACGGCTCCCATGGCTCCCATGACTCGGAGGGGCATCGCTCCGGTCCCGGGATGGGGACCGTCGTCGCCGCGGGCGCGGCCGGGCTCGCGGTCGGGGTCGTCGGGGGCATGGTCGCGGCCGAGGTCGTGGACGAGGTGGGTGACTTCTTCGAGGGGGACGACGAGGAGGAGTGAGCGGCCCCCGCCGGCCGCTACAGCGGGGTCGCCGCGTGCAGGATGACGACCAGGGTCACGGCCGAGTTCGCGGACGCCATCGCGGACACGGCCGTCCCCGCGGCGGCCGTCCACGCGGCGGCGCCGACCCCGGTGAACAGGGACGGCCAGGTGCGGGGTGCGGGCGGCGCGGTGCCGAGCAGGGCGGCGACCCGGCGCGGCACCGGGCCGGGCGCGGCGAAGCCCGCGAGAGCGGGCAGGGTGGTTCCCCGGGACACCAGGGCCGCCTTGCCGATGGCGCGGGCCACGGCCCGGCGGTCGCCGACCGCGCGGGCCGCCTCCTCGTCCGCCCAGCGTTCGGTGGTGTACGACACGGCGGTGCGCAGCGGGCGCAGGAATGGATTGGCGCGCGCCGCGAGCTGGGCGGTCAGCAGGAGGCGGTGGTGGCGGGCGGTCAGATGGGCGCGCTCATGGGCGAACAGGGCCCGGCGTTCGGCGGGCCCGAGGCGGTGCAGCAGCGCGGTCGTGACGACGATCCGGTCCCGGGTGCCGTGGCCGGGCAGGGCGTACGCGTAGGGCGTGGCGTCGGGCAGGACGGCGACCTCGGTGTCCGGCAGCCCGGCCAGTGCCCGGTGGGAGCGCCTGCGCACCCGGCGGTGCCGCCAGAGCGTACGGCCGCACGCGACGGCCACCACCAGCAGCGCGGGGATGGCGACGCGGCCCGCCACCTCGTCGTACGGCACCGCCGCGCGCACCTCGGCGTCGGACCAGCCGTCCGGCAGGGGGTTGCCGGGCAGTTGCGCGGTGCCGACGACCATCAGCAGGGCCAGGCAGACCGTGCTGCACAGCGCCATCACGCCCGCGACGGCGGTCAGCAGCCGGGTCGCGACGCGCGGGTGCAGATGCTGTTCGGCCAGCCGGGCGATCGGCCAGGCCGTGAGCGGCAGCAGCAGTGGGAGGAAGACGAAGATCCCCATCGCGGATTCAGTGTTCCCCTTCGCCCTCGTCCTCGTCCTTGGCTCTGTCGAGGAGGTCGCGCAGCAGGCGTTCGTCCTCGGGTTCCAGGGCGGTGAAGAAGCTGGCGAGGACCGCCTCCCGGTTCCGCTCGGCGTCCAGCACCTTGCGCATCCTGCGGGCGGCGAGTCCGGCCTCGTCGGAGGCGGGCGTCCAGGCGAAGGACCGTCCCTCGCGCCTGCGGGTCACCGCTCCCTTGTCCAGCAGCCGGGTCAGGATGGTGATCACCGTGGTGTAGGCGAGGTCACTGCCGAGCCGCTCCTGGACCCAGCCGGCCGTCGCGGGCCCGTCCGCCTCGCGCAGGGCGGCGAGGACCTGTGCCTCCAGCTCGCCCTGCCCCCGCCGCCGGGGCCGCCGGTGATCTGTCACGTCCTGTCTCCCTTCCGCTGCCATGCCCTTCGCAAGCGGTCCATCGTAAGGACACATGGTGCTCCGGGCACGCCACTCTACTTCTACAGTGTTGTAGAGTCGCAGGTAGTGCTGTGACTCAGTCGAACAGCTTGAACTAGGAGGATGACTGTGGGGGTTTCCCTGTCCAAGGGCGGCAACGTATCGCTCACGAAGGAGGCGCCCGGCCTGACCGCGGTCCTGGTGGGCCTCGGCTGGGACGTGCGCACCACGACCGGCGCCGACTACGACCTCGACGCCTCGGCGCTGCTCCTGGACACCGCGGGCAAGGTGCTCTCCGACCGGCACTTCATCTTCTACAACAACCTCACCAGCCCGGACGGCTCGGTCGAGCACACCGGTGACAACCTCACGGGTGAGGGCGAGGGCGACGACGAGGTGGTCAAGGTCAACCTCGCCGCCGTGCCCGTCGAGATCGACCGGATCGTGTTCCCGGTGTCGATCCATGACGCCGAGAACCGCGGCCAGAGCTTCGGTCAGGTGCGGGGCGCGTTCATCCGCGTGGTGAACCAGGCGGGCGGCGCCGAGATCGCCCGCTATGACCTGTCCGAGGACGCGGCCACCGAGACCGCGATGGTCTTCGGCGAGCTGTACCGCAATGGTGCCGAGTGGAAGTTCCGGGCCGTGGGTCAGGGCTATGCCTCCGGTCTCGCGGGCATCGCCGCCGACTTCGGCGTCAACGTCTGACACGGAGTGGGGTCGATATGTTCGGACTGAGTGAGCTGGCGATCGTGCTGATCGTCATCGCCGTCGTCATCGCTGTGAAGAAGGGTCCCGAACTCGCCCGTTCGGCGGGCAAGTCGGCCCGGATCCTCAAGGCGGAGGGCCGGGCGATGAAGGACGAGCACCCGGCGCCGGAACCCCGGCTGATCCAGGGCGAGACCGTCAATCCCCAGGGACCGCAGGGACCGCCGTCAGCGGAGGGCGGGCCGGGACACCCGCGCGGCTGACCGGCCCACCGGGGCCGGACGCAGGACGCCGGAGCCGCGCGACGGACACGGATGCGTGTCGTCGCGCGGCTCACGCGTGTCGTACGACATTCCCGGGCGGCCGGGCCCCGAGTGCCCGGACCCCCGAACGGCAGGGCCTCGGGCGGCCGGACCTCGCAGATCGGACCCGGCGGCCGAACTCCACACGGCCAACACCTCGAACGGCCGGACTCCGCTCCTCCGGACCCGGATGGCCCGGCCCCACGGATCGGACCCGGCGGCCGAACTCCGCACGGCAGAGCTTCCAACGGCCGGACTCCGATCTTCGGGACCCGGAGGATCGGAACGGGAGGGTCGGAACCTGGGTGGCAGAAGCCCGGGCGTCAAGACTCCCCGCCGCCGGGCCCGGGGCGGCAGAACCACAGGTTGCAGCACCCCGGTCGGTAGCACCCCAGGCCGCAACACCCCGGTCGGCAGAACCCCGGGCCGCCGGACTTCAAGGGCCAGAACCCGGGCGGAACCCCGGGCCGCCGGACCCCGACGGTCAGTGCGCGGGCGGCCGGACTTCGCGCCGTGCGGCCCCGGGCGTCACGCCCCCGACCCCACCCGCTGCTCCCGCCCCCGGCCGGGGACAGGCGCCCGTTCCCCGCGGCGCACGAGCAGTCCGTACGCCGTGTCCGCGATGTCGGACGGGTGGGCGCCGGCGAAGACAGGTACCTCGATGTAGCGGGTGCCGCTCGCCTCGTGGCGGGCCCGGACCGGGGCGGGTGGGCCGTCCGCGGCGCAGGGGGCGATGGCGACGATGCCGTTGCGGGCCAGCACCTCGGCCAGCAGGCCGGTGCGTTCGAGGGCCTCGCCGGGCGCGGACCCAGCGGACTCAGTGGCGAGAGGGCGGTCGATGATCTCGGCCCGCCTGCCGTCGGCCGTCAGGAGTTCGGCGAGGGCGCAGGCCGCGGCGCGGCGATCGGCGACGGACGGGCCGGTCACCCAGACGGTGGCTCCGGGGCACGTACATCGGCAGCTGGGGTCGTGCGGGTCGGTCAACATGGATACCCCCAGGCACGCGTGATCTCGCGCAGGGGGGCGGGGACATCCGCCGCCTCGGGCAGCGGCCGGGCCTTCTGGATCTTCCCGGACTTGATGTTCTCGCTCCAGTCGCCGATGAACGGCACGAACGGACCGTGATCGCCCTTGCGGTAGTCCAGCATCCTGGCGGTCCAGGGGACGCCGAGGTGGGCGCAGATCTGGCGGGTGACGTCCTCGGGGCGCTCGGTCAGGTCCTCGTAGCGGACCGTGAGGCCGGGCAGCGCGTTGCGGGCGGCCTCGACGCCCTCGACGTATCCGCGCACCTCACGGACGGTGGCGTTCAGGTCGCGGTCCGGCCGGTTGTTGATCAGCGAGCTGACCATGGAGGCCGGGTGACGCAGCAGGAAGATGTAGCGGGCGTTGGGCCAGCCCTCGTGCAGACGCTCCCACACGCCCGCGTTGCCCGGCGTCTTGTCGACCATGACCCGCTTGCCGCTGCGCAGCAGTTCCCGGTGCATGATCCGGTCCCACAGCAGGTACTCCAGCTCCCGCTCGTCCAGGCTGAGTTGTTTCATCGCCTTGACGGTGTAGGGCTTGGTCAGGCCGATCGACAGGGTGCGCAGATGCATCTCGTGCGGGGCGCGGATCTGCGGGTGACTGTTGAGCAGCACCCGCAGCAGGGTGGAGCCGGAACGTACGGACGACAGGACGAACACGGGGTCAGGTACCAGCCGGTGGGCCGACTCGGGCACCGGCGGCGCGGACCATCTCCGTATCCGCCGCTTCACCCCACGCGCCACTCGGCGCACCTGCGGACCCACCACCGTCATGTCCTGCCTCCCTCGACCCCCCGGTTGTCTGAAGCCTCACCCTCCCCCAGGTGGCTTTGACCTTACTGTGACGACCACATGGTTTCGCCATGGAATGCGGATGAGAGTTTCCTGAGATACGGGGGGCGGAGCCAACCACATCGCCCCTTCGGACATCAGGGCGTCAGGGCCGCGCGGGACGGCTCAGTCGGTGTAGAAGAGCCGGGTGGGTGTGTCGACCAGGATCCGGTGGCGGTCGGCCGCGTCGGGGGCCCAGTCGGCGAGGAGGTTGAGGTACTCCCCCGTGTCCCGTGCGCCGTCCGTGAGATGGGGCCAGTCGGAGCCCCACACCAGACGGTCGGGGCGGGCGGCGACCAGGGCGCGGCCGAGGGGGGCGACCGAGGACAGTGGCTTGTTCCCGGCGACACGGTAGGCGCCGGACAGCTTGATGTGGCAACTGCCGTGGTCCAGAACGCGGATGAGCTGCGCGTAGTCGTCGGCGGTCAGGCCGTCGGACTCCTTCATGTATCCCATGTGGTCGATGACATAGGTGTCCTCGAAGTCCGCGAAGAAGGGCAGCAGGTCACGTACGACGGTGCCGGGTGTGTAGAACTGGAGGTGCCAGCCGCGCGGCCGGGCCCGGTCGGCCATCGCCCGGATGTAGGCGATGAGGTCGGCGAGCGGCCAGCCGGCACGGGCGAACAGGTCGAGGCGGATCGCGCGCACGCCGAGGCGGTGGTAGGTGTCCAGTTCGGCGTCGGAGGTGTCGTCCGCGATGCGCACCACTCCCCGGCAGCGCGGTCCGACCGACTTGAGGACGTCCACGAGCAGGCTGTTGTCGGTGCCGTAGTAGGTGGGCTGGACCAGCACCATGCGGGTGATGCCGAGCCGTTCCATCGCGGCGAGGTACTGCTGGAGGGTGCCGTCGGGGAACTGGTACAGCGGTCCGGGTTCGACCGGGTAGCCGGGTTCGAAGACATGGAAGTGGGTGTCGCAGCTGTCCGGCGGGATCTCGAACACCGGCTCGGTGAGGGTCTCGGCGGCCCGCATGGGGGTGGGCCGGGGCAGGTCGGCGGTCATGGCGGCTCTCTCTGTGCGTAGGGGTGAGTGGGTGGGTGCCGGGCCTATGGGTGGGTGGGGCCGAAGGCGTCCAGGGTCCGGCGGGCGCGGGCCGCGGCGGCTTCGTGGAGCAGCGCGGTGTCGGTGCCGGTCATGCGCAGCGGGCACACCCCGAGCGGTACGAGTTCGTCCATCAGCTTCTGGTCGCCGATGCCGCCGAGGACCATGAGCTTGCCGTGCCGGCGGCAGGCGTCGGTGAGCTGTGCCACGGCGTCACGGACGCGCGGGTCGTCGTACTGTCCCGGGATGCCCAGTTCGGCGGTGAAGTCATTGGCGCCGAGGGCCAGCATGTCCACCCCGTCGAGGGCGGCGATGGCATCGGCGTCGGCGATGCCGCCGGGGGTCTCCAGGAGGATCTGCACGATCGTGCCGGCGTCGACGGCGGGGTTCATGGTGGCGGCCGGGGTGGGCCGCATGCCCAGTTGGGGGACCATGTTGGTCTGGGAGCGCTGGCCTCGGGGCGGGAAGCGGCAGGCGCCGACGATCTGGCGGGCCTGCTCGACGCTCTCGATGCGCGGGGCGACGATCCCGTGGGCGCCGCCGTCGAGCAGCCGGCCGATCATGCCGTACTCGCGTTCCGGGACGCGGACCAGCGCGGTCAGTCCGAGGCTGCCGGCGAGGGCGCACAACTGGGCCGCGGTGTCGGTGGACATGGTGGAGTGTTCGAGGTCCACCATGACGCCGTGGTGCCCGGTGGACGCGGCGATGTGGAGGGTGTCGGCCGTCCGGGCGGTGCGCACGATCAGCATCAGGGTGGGGTCGCCCGCGTGCAGGCGACCGAGGAATCCGGGGTGCGGGGGGTGGTGGGCCATCGTCGGGTCTCCTGCGGGTCAGGCCGCCGCGGACGCGGTGCCGAAGGCGGGGTAGGGCTCGTTGTCGAGGCCGGGGACCGTGACGGCCGACGGGTTGTTGTCATGGGCGATGAGCTGCTGGGCGGCGTAGTCGGTGACGGCACCGGAGAGCAGTTGGCGGGGGTCCTCCATCACCAGGCGGAGCCGGGTGACCAGGGAGAGCCAGTCGTCGACGGCCCGGATGACCGGCTGTTCGGTGACCAGGGCACTGGTGCCGGGGCCGGTGACCGGGTGGGGGCGGCCGGTGGTCTCGTCGCCGGGGTCGAAGGCGGGGTAGCCGTCGAACATGGCGCCGCCGAGTTCGACGGTGACGCGGGTGCCCGCCCACAGCTGGCGTAGCTGTTCCTCCACGGCCCTGACCTCGCGCAGATCGCCGTCCACGGGGGTGGCGAAACCGGCGGCGTGCGGGGCGATGTAGAGGTGGCTGAGCGGGAGTTTGCCCCGGGAGGCGGCGAGCACCATCCCGGCGACACTGTTGGTGCGCCAGGTGACCCCGGCCGTGGGGCGGCCGATCTGGCCCACCACGACGACCATGGCACGGGCCCAGTCGATGCCCCGCTCGTCGAGCCAGGTGATGAGCCGGTACGACGTGTCGAGCCCGACGAGGAAGAAGGTGGCGACCATGATCCGGTTGAAGGAGACCGGTGTCTCGGGGTGACCGTCGTCCAGGTAGGTGTCCCGCAGGGTCTGGTGGTTGAAGTAGCGGGCGGGTTCGGCCAGGGCGCGCAGCAGATAGCGTTCGGTGATCGCGCAGGCGTAGTCGACCATGGCCGCGACGGACTCCTCGCGCCCGCGCAGGGCCGCCGCGTCGATGCGGTCGCGCCACAGGGCGGCGCTGTTGGCGGCGCGGGCCCGCCGGGTGCGGCGCAGCAGCAGTTCGGCGTCCTGGCGCCAGACGCCGTCGGGTTCGCGGTGGTACAGCTCGGCGAGGGAGGAGAGGGCGGTGCCGAGGTGGGACACGGCGGCCAGTTCCTTGAAGCCCCGGTTGGTCATCCGGTACGGCAGCACGGTGGGCGGGGTGCCGTCGCCCGGGTACAGCGCCATGTCGGCCCCGGTGACGACGAGCAGGGGGTCGCGGGAGCGTCCCCGGGCCGCGCAGGCGCGCAGATGGGCGCCGATGGAGTCGGGGCCGGCGGTGTACGCCGTGAACAGATCGACGAGCTCGGGGCTCTCGTGGTCGGACATGTCATCTCTCCTTGGCCACGCCGTGGGCTGCCGGGTGGTGGTCACCGGGAACGCGGGGCGGGTCATCGGTCCGTGAAGCGGTAGACGCGTACGTGGGCGGAAAATCTCAGGTCGGGGCTGAGGGCATTGCTCTGGACGACGAGCGGGCCCTCGGCGCCCCGGAGGACCTCCAGGTCGGTTCCGCCGGTGGTGGGGAACTCCTCGACGAGTTCGAGGTGGTCCTTGTCCCAGCGGTAGATCTGGGACATCAGGGCCGCGGTGGGGTCGGCGGGGGTGCCGTGGATGAAGTTGACCCGGATCAGGTAGAGCGCCCGGTCGGTGCGGACGAGGGCGAGTTCCCGGCCGCCGGGTCCGTCGAGCGACTGGTGCTCGGTGAAGGTGCCGGTGGCGGCGTCCCAGCGCAGTACCCGGGACGGTCCGTCGATGCGGGCGACGACGAGGTGGGTGTCGTCGCCGCCGGGGTCCTGGAAGGTGGCGAAGGCGCGGCCCCCGGTCGGGGCGAGGTCCTGGTGGGCGACGAAGCGGGTGCCGTCCCAGTGGTGCAGCACGCTCGGGGCGGCGTGGTCGGCGTGCGCGAGGAAGAAGTGGCCGCCGACGGTGAACGGGTGCCAGTTGTAGCCCCATTGGGAGTCGATGTCCTGGAAGTGGGTGAAGCGGGTGCCGTCCCAGGTGTAGAGGGCGGAGGGCCGGTTGATGTCCTTGGTGTGGGGCAGGGCGACGCCCTGGGCGAGGGCGAGGAAGTGGCGGCCGTCGACGGTGAAGTGGCGCCACTGCTTGGCGGCGAAGCCGTCGAACGACTGGAAGGGCGTGAAGCCGCTGCCGGTCCACTCGTGGACGACGGAGGGCACCTGGTAGTCGTAGGGCCCGGCGCCGGTGCGGATGCTGGCGACGGCGAGGAAGGTGCGGTCGCCGATGGTGAAGGGTTCGGCGTCCTCGCCGCCCGGGGCGGGCAGGGTGCCCCAGGGGGTGAAGCGGTCGCCCTCGCGGCGCAGCAGCAGGAGTTCGGTCTCGCTGTCGCCGCCGTTGATGTGCGCGGGGGTCCCGGGGACGTCGTAGGCCAGTTGCGGGATCGCGAGGAGTTCCAGGTCCCCCACACGCAGACTGTGCGCGGCGCGCGCACCGGAGGCCGGGATGTCCTGAAGGGGGATGAGATGGCTGTGGGTCACGGCGACTGGTCTCCGTCGGTGCGGCTGGTGCGGCGGACCGGCCCATGGCGGGGGCCGTCCTCGGGTGGCGGTGAGGTGCGGTGGTGGCGGTGATGACGGTGGTACGGGGCTGTCTGCCGCGGCGCCTGGGGGTGCCCGGCGGGGTCGGACCGGCTCGCGGTGGTGGGCGGGGTGGAGGGGTGCGGCCCGGTCAGGCGGCGTTGGGAGGTGTGGTGGGTCGGGCCGTCTCCCGGTCGTGGGCGGTGTTGGGGGGTCCGGCCGGTCAGGCGGCGGCCTCGTGGTCGTAGGTTCGGGCCGGTCGGGAGACGTCGTGTCCGGCGTTGCCGCGCCGGATGAGGGCAGCGGTGTGGCCGCGTGCGGCGGGCAGCGGTCTCAGGGGCACGTCGAGCCGGGTGGCGAGGTCGGCGATCAGGGCCTGTGCCTGGGCGAGGCCGCCGATGGTGGCGATGGAGGCGGCCTCGCCGCCGGTGAGGGCGGCGGGCAGACAGTGGTCGAGCATGCTGCTGGCGCCGGGTGCGGACATCAGGACCCGTTTGCTCTCCCGGGGTGGCAGGCCGAGCCGGGAGATCAGGGCGGCGGCCTCGGCGGCTGCGTACAGTCCGACCAGCAAGTGACCGATGAGCAGGGCGGCCGGCAGTCCGTCGTCCGCGCGGTGGCAGCGGTCCTTGGGGGTGCCGTCGGGGAAGCTGTTGAGGATGACTTCGCAGTGGGCGAGGTGCTCGGGGCGGGTGACGAGTTCGGCGCCCGCCTCCTCCAGGTGGGTGGCGTCGACCCAGGAGGGACGCAGGCGGTGAGCCGGTGTCCGGCCGCGCTCAGGCGGCGTGCGACGGGCAGGGTGAGCGGGCTCGCCCCGGCCAGGCCGACCCGCAGGGGCGCGGTCATGACGGCTCGCTGTGTTCGGGGGCGGCGCCGAAGAACAGCCGGGCCATGTCCGGGTCGGCGAGCAGGGCCTTGGCGTCTCCGGTGTGCAGCACCCGGCCGCTCTCCATCACGACGGCGTGTTCGGCGAGGGTGAGCCCGAACCGTACGTTCTGCTCGACCATCAGGACGGTGACGTCGGAGTCCTTCAACGCCCGGATGGACGCGCCGAGTTGGGCGCACGCCTTGGGGTCCAGGCCCAGGGTGGGCTCGTCCAGGAGGACCACCCGGGGGCTGAGCATGAGGGCGCGGGCGAACTCCACCGTGCGGCGCTGGCCGCCGGACAGGGAGGCGGCCTTGTCGCCCGCGCGTTCGGCGACCAGCGGGAAGACCTCGGTGATCTCCTGGTAGCGGCGGCGGTTGCGTTCCTTCTCGCGGCGCCGGGTGTAGGCGCCGAGCATGACGTTCTCGCGGACGGTCATGGTGGGGAACAGTCCGTGGTGCTGGGGCACCTGGACGACACCCTGGCGCAGGATGTCGCCGGGGCTGCGGCCACTGATCTCGTCGCCGCCGATGTGCACCTGTCCGGCGCGCGGGTCGAGCAGCCCGCTGCACACCTTGAGCACGGTGGACTTGCCGGCCCCGTTGGGTCCGACGATGCAGGTGATGGCGGCGGTGGGGGCGGTGAAGTCGACGCCCCGCAGGATGTCGCCCGCTTTTCCGTAGCCGGCGACCAGGCCGGTCAGGGTGATCATGCGTCAACTCCCGTGGCGGTGGTGGTGCTCGCCGCTCCCGGTGCGTGGTCGCCGAGGTAGGCCTCCAGCACGGCCGGGTCCTGCTCGATCCGCCGGGGCGGGCCGCTGGCGATGACATGTCCTTGGGCGAGGACATGGATGTGGTCGCACAGGGACAGCACGAGCGGCATGTTGTGCTCGACGATCACGACGGTGGTGCCGGCGGCGTTGAGTTTGCGGATGATCTCGGCGAGCCGCTCGATGAGGGTCGGGTTGATGCCGGCGGCCGGTTCGTCCAGGAGCAGCACCTCGGGCTCCAGCATCAGGGCCTGGGCGAGTTCGATCAGCTTCTGCTGACCGAAGGAGAGGTCGCCCGCCTGGTGGTCCGCGTACTCGGCCATGCCGACGAACTCCAGCCATTCCCGGGCGCGTGCCGCCGTTCTGCCGCTGATGGCGGAGTCGGCGAGCTGTCCGGTGGAGAAGGTGCGGCTGGGCACGGCGAGGTTCTCCAGCGCGGTCAGGTGCGGGAAGATCCTGGTCGCCTGGAAGGTGCGGGCGAGGCCGTGGTGGGCGCGCTGCCAGCGGGGGGTGCCGTCGAGGCGGCGCTCGCCCAGGTGGATGGTGCCGCTGTCGGCGGCGAGGCTGCCGTCCAGGAGGTTGAAGACGGTGGTCTTGCCGGAGCCGTTGGGCCCGATCAGCCCGGTGATGGTGCCGCGTCGCACGGTGAACGAGCAGTCGTCGACCGCTCTGACGCCGCCGAACGACTTGCTGAGTCCTTCGACCCGCAGCAGGGTGTCGTCCGCGGGTGCCGGGCCGGTGTCCGAGGGGTGCGCGGTGTGCTGGGTGAGTGCCTTGGGCGGCAGTTCGACGGCGGCCATGCTGAGCCGGGCTCCGGCCAGGGCCTGGGGGCCGGTGCGGCGCAGCCGGGCCAGCCAGTCGACGCCCTCGGTGAGGACTCCGCGCGGGAAGAACAGCACGATGGCGGCGAGCAGGGCGCCGTAGATGATCAGGCGCCAGGAGCCGGCGTCGGGGCCGCTCAGGCTCTGGTTGGTGAACTGGTTGAGCGGTTCCAGCATGAAGGCGCCCAGGACCGGGCCCCACAGGGTGCCGACACCGCCCAGGTGTGCGGCGAGCACGATCTGCATGGCGATGACGATGTCGAACATCGACGCCGGTTCGAGGAAGGCGATGTAGTAGGCGTAGACACCGCCCGCGATGCCGATGGGGAAGGCGCTCGCGGCGAAGGCGAACATCTTGTAGCGGTCGGTGCGCACCCCGATGCCGTCGGCCTTGGACTCGTCGTCGCGGATGGCCATGAGGCCGATGCCGAACCTGGAGCGGCGGATGGCCCAGGAGCCGAGCACGGTCAGGCCGAGCAGGACCAGCAGGTAGTAGTAGAAGGGCCAGTTGAGGAAGGCGCGGTCCCAGTCGGGCAGCGGCAGGTTGAGTCCGTGGTTGCCGTTGGTCAGGGATGACCAGTTGGAGGTCAGCAGGGCCGTGAACTCCAGGAACGCGAAGCTGATGATCACGAAGGCGGCGCCCCGGGTGCGCCGCCCGACGAGGCCGAGCAGCATGGCCGCGAGGGCGGCCACGACTCCTCCGGCGGGGGCGGCGATGAGCGGGGAGACACCGGTGTGGATGGACAGCAGGGCGGTGGTGTAGGCGCCGAGGCCGAGGAACGCGCTCTGGCCGAGCGAGATGTAGCCCGCGTAGCCGGAGATGATGTTCCAGCCGGAGGCCATGATGGCCAGCAGGAACGCCATGATGGCCATGTTCTGCCAGTAGGCGTTGTCGGACAGGATGGGGAAGAGGGCCAGCGCGACGGCACCGGCTCCGATGCCCGCGGCCCGCAGTCGGGTGATGCTCATGCGCGGCTCATGTCCTCTCGCAGTCGTGTCCCGAGCAGGCCCTGCGGGCGGGCGGCGAGCACGACGATGATCGCAATGTAGGGCACCGCCACGGCCCAGTCGGGCGAGACATAGGTGGAGGTCAGTGACTCGGCGACGGCGATGACGAGCGCGCCCAGGACGCTGCCGGGCAGGCTGCCCATGCCGCCGAGCACGATGATCGCCAGGGTCAGGCCGATCCAGTGGTCGGAGGAGCTGGGCATGAAGGGGTAGAGCACACTCAGCAGGGAGCCGCCGGCCCCGGCCGCCGCGACGCCGATGGCGTAGGCGGCGGCCCAGGTGGAGCGGACGTCGATGCCGATGAGGCGGGCCCCTTCGGCGCTGGCGGCGGCGGCCTGGATGGACCGTCCCATCCAGGTGCGGCGCAGCAGCAGATACAGGCCGGCCAGGACGACGGCGGCGACCAGCCAGGAGTACACCTGGGCCTGCGGGAAGCGCATCCCGAGCACACTGAAGGACTCGTTGGCGTAGCCGGGGGTCACCGAGTGCGGTTCGTTGCCCCAGATCAGGGCGATGACCCCCTTGACCATGAGGGCGAGGCCGAAGGTGGTGACCAGGGCCATGGACGGGTCGGTGGTGCGGGAGCGCTCGATGAAGATGTAGTAGGTGACCCAGCCGACGACGAACAGACACGGTGTGGTGATGACGGTCAGCAGCAGCGGGTCGATGCCGGTGGCTTCCCACAGTGAGTAGGTGAGGTAGGCGCTCAGGATGAGCATGCTGCCCTGGGCGATGTTGACCACCCGCATGACCCCGAAGACGAGGTTCATGCCGGAGGCGGCCAGCGAGTACACCCCGCCGATCAAGAGCCCGAGAATGAGCGCTTGAAAGAACATCGACACTACGACCACCCCGGCTTGGGGTTGACCGCCTCGGGCACGGTCTGCTGACCCTCGGGGAGGATGAACTCCAGGTTGCCCTGCTGCCATTGGGCGAGCAGCATGTCGCCCTCGGGCACCCCGCGCTCGTCCCAGCGCAGGCTGCCGACGATGGTGGAGACGGGGTGGGAGTGCAGCCAGTCGGCGAGCGCGGTCTGGTCGAGGCTGCCGACCTGCTCCACGGCCTCGCCCAGCACCTGGGCGGCGGTGTACGCGTTGGCGGCGTCGTCGGTGGGCGGGGAGCCGTAGGACTCGGTGTACGCCTTCACGAACTCGGCGTTGCCCTGGTAGGTGGACTCGGGGCTCCACGCGGTGGTGGTGAAGACGCCCTCGGTGTTGGCCTCGCCGACGGCCTGCGGGTAGGAGCCGACCAGGCTGGGCGCGTTGGTCTGGAACATCATGTCCGGGCTGAAGTCCTGCTTCTGGAGCGCCTTGACCAGTCCGGCGCCGTCATTGGCGGCGACCGCGCCGTGGATGACCAGATCGGGGTTCTCGCGGGCGATGGCGCTGGCGATCGGGTCGAAGTTGACCGTCTCGGGGGCGTACTTCTCGTTGTAGACCGACTCGACACCCAGCTCGGTCAGCCGCTCGCGGAACTCCTCGATGGTGACATCGGTGTTGGGGTCGTCCTGGGTGGGATAGGCGGCGGTCCTGGGCCGCTGGTCGGCCGGCAGTGAGGCGATGTAGTTGACGAACTGCTCGGGCAGATCGAGGGAGGTGCTGGGCTGGGCGAAGAAGAGGTACTCGTAGCCGCGGGTGAAGATCTCCTCGGCGCCGCCGGAGGGTTCGACGTAGAGCATCTTGTTGCGCTCGGCGACGGAGGACGCGGGCAGGTTGAGTTTGGAGGAGAAGGTGCCGAGGAGCAGGTCGACCCGGTCCTGGCTGATCAGCCGGTTGTAGTTGCTGACCACGGTGTTCTGGTCGAATCCGTCGTCCAGGACCTTGAGTTCCACCTGGCGGCCCAGCAGTCCGCCTTCGGCGTTGATCTGCTCGACCCAGACTTTGTAGCCCTCGTAGGCGGGTTTGGAGGCGTCGGCGACGGGGCCGGACAGCGGCAGGGAGATGCCGATGGTGATGGGGCCGTTGGTCGAGCCGGAGCCCGAGCCGCACGCGGCGGCGGTGGCCATCAGGAGTGCTGCGGTGCTGAGGGCGGCGTAGCGCCGTCCGCCTCGGCCGATTCCTGGCATGAGACCCACCTTCAGTCGGTGACAGGTTCTGATGGTGCGCTTGGACAGCCCCTCGCTCCGTGCATGGGTGAGCGGCTCAGCCCCGGTGGGGTTGGGGCGGCGACGTCCGGCATGGCGGCGCGTCGGTCTGGTCCGGCGTTCTCCGGTGAGGGCCTGTCCCTGGCACTTCGGAGTTCTCCGGGGGCGCTGGTGGCGCCCTAGTCGGCTGAGGCTGCGGGCCCCTTCGCCTTCATGTGCAATGTATACATTGCACATGAAGGGTCGGCAAGACATCGCGCAGAGGATGTGGAGTGAAATCTTCTACCGCCGGGTAACCCGGTGAATCTCTGGGGTACGAGGGGTTGTGGACGCGCGGTGGGCGCCTCTTGCCGCCTCTTTCAAGGCCATGATCTCGGCCGTGGCGGGGGGTGTTCCGGGGCCCGGTGGAGAGGGATCGGAGGCGGCGAAACACCGAAGGGGGCGGCTGGGCCGCCCCCTTGCGATCTCGCGCCGCCGACAGCGACCCAGGCGATCAAGTGGTGGAGTGATCAAGTATTGGAGTGCTCGTGGCTGTACATCACCACGGCCTGGTGCACATGCTCGGCCGCCGCAGCCTCGGCCCGCTCCGGGTCCCCGGCGAGGATGGCGCCGAGGATCGCGTCGTGGTCGCGCGGGGTGAGATCGGTACGGCGGTTGATGTTGGCCAGACTGCCGACGGCGAACCGCGCCCAGATCCGGTCCAGAGCGTCCGTGAGCAGTGGGTTTCCGGCCAGCCGGGCGAGCAGCATGTGGAACGCCAGATTGGCATGCCAGGCACCGGTCGCGTCCCCCGCCTCGGCACGCTCCTCGACGGCGTGCGCAGCCGATTCCAGTTCGCTCAACTGGGCCGGGGAGAGCCGTCCGTCGCGCTGGGCGGTGGCCGCGAGCTTGGCGGCCAGCGCGTCCAGGGCGCCCTGGAGCTGCATGGCGTGGAGCATCTCCTGCCGGGTCAGGGAGCTGACCACCACGCCCCGGCCGGTCGACGCGACCAGACCATCGCTCTGGAGCCGGCGCAGCGCCTCGCGGACCGGGGTCCGGCTCATGTCCAGGTCCTTGCACAGGCCCAGTTCGGTCAGCCGGTCGCCGGGCCGGTAGTGCCCTTCGACGAGCCGCTCCCGCAGCCGTCGGTAGGCGACCTCGGCCTGATTGTGAATCCCTGGACGCTCCTCGACAGAGCCACCGGATGACAGCATGACTAACGTATACATTGTATTCAGTCGCACCCGCAATACGCCGGAGTCACCGCGTGCCACATGCTTCCACGTCAGGCTGTGGGTAACGGGGGTGGGTCCTGGCGGAGTGGGGTGGGTGCGCGGGCTGGGCGGATCGGCGGCCGATCACCCGGTCGGCGGCCGGGCCGGGCCGATCCGGGGTTGAACAACGGGGGCGCCAGGGCTCAGACGGATCCGGTGTCGATCGAGGTGCGGGCGGGGCTGAGGGGACGGGTGCCGCCTGGGCGGGCGGATCGGCGGCCGATCACCGGGGTGACGGATGCGCCGGGTCGATACGGCCTCTCACCTCCCCCGGGCCGACCCGGATCACCTCCCCCAAGCCGCCCCGGTCGCCGACCGGCCCAGGCGCCGACCCGAGATCGTGGTCTCATCACCGACGCCCCGCGAAACCATTCACCCAACCGTCCGGCAGGGTAGGGGCCTGGGCCCGCGCCGAGGCACCGATCCCGATACCGGATGGCGGACCCTCACCAGGCCGACGGGCGCGCCGACTCGACACGGCCTCTCACCTCCCCCGGGCCGACCCGGATCAGCTCACCCAAGCCTCCCGGCCAGGCGCGCACCCCAGAGGGTGGCCTCGTCACCGGCGCCGATGAAGCCACGCGCCCGACCCCGTCCAGCAGGGTCGGGCACGGGGCCTGACCCAAGTCGGCTGAGGTGCGGACCCCCGCGCCGAGGCGTCCGCTCCCTACCCGGCTGCACGGGTCCTCAGCCGGTCGGCAGACGCGCCGGGTCGATGCGGCCCGTCACCTCACCGAGGCCGATCCGGGCGCCCGACCGGCCCGGTGCCGTGCCGGAGATGGTGATCACGTCGCCGTCCTCCAGGAAGCCGCGTACCGAGCCGTCCGGGAGGGTCAGGGGGCGGGTGCCGCCGTGGGTCAGTTCGATGAGGGAGCCCGCCTCGCTCGCCGCCGGGCCACTGACGGTGCCGGAGGCGTAGAGGTCGCCGGGGCGGGTGGCGGCTCCGTTGACGGTCATGTGGGCGAGCATCTGGGCGCCGGACCAGTACATCGCGGCGAACGGCGGCGTGGAGATCTCCTGGCCGTTGAGCCGGACCGACAGCGCCAGGTCCAGCCCGTCCTTCCCGGCGTCCGCGAGATACGGCAGCGGCTCGGGGTCGCGGACCGGCAGCCCGGTCCAGGCGGCCTCCAGCGCGTCCAGCGGGACGATCCACGGCGAGACGGACGTGGCGAACGACTTGCCGAGGAACGGTCCGAGCGGGACGTACTCCCACGCCTGGAGGTCACGCGCCGACCAGTCGTTGACCAGGCAGACACCGAAGACATGGTCCCGGAAGTCACCCACGCCGATGCGGCTGCCGATCGGTGAGCCCGTGCCGAGGACGAAGCCGACCTCGGCTTCGATGTCCAGGCGCTGGGACGGGCCGAAGACGGGGGCCGCGCTCTCCGGGGGCCTGCGCTGGCCGCAGGGGCGGGTGACCGGCGTACCGGAGACGACGACCGTGCCGGACCTGCCGTGGTAGCCGATCGGCAGATGCTTCCAGTTGGCCGGCAGCGGGTCGCTGTCCGGGCGGAAGAGCCGGCCCAGATTGCTCGCGTGGTGCTCACTGGCGTAGAAGTCGACATAGTCGCCCACCTCGAACGGCAGCCGCAACGCGACCTCGTCCAGCCGGTACAGGGCTGCCTCGGCGCCCGCGCGGTGCCGTTCAGCGGTGAGCACCTCGCGGATCCGCTCCCGGGCCGCCGACCAGGCACCTCGCCCCTGGGCCAGGAACGCGTTCAGCGTCGGCTCCGCGAAGACCGGGTCGGCCAGTACGTCGGCCAGGTCCAGCACCCGCTCCCCGACCCGCACCCCGACACGGGGATGACGGCCGGGCGGCGAGAACACCCCGTAGGGCAGATTGTCGATGCCGAACAAATCGTCGGAGGGCAGGTCCAGCCACGTCATGGTGGGTGACTTCCAGGTCGAGGGAGAGGTGGGTGGGAGGGAGGGGCGGCGCCGGGAGCCGGCCGGCCGTGGGTGCCCTGGTGGCACCCGGCGCCCACCGGTCAGAAGTTGCCGCGCCGGGCCTGCTCGCGCTCGATCGCCTCGAACAGGGCCTGGAAGTTGCCCTTGCCGAAACCGAGCGAGCCATGACGCTCGATCAGCTCGAAGAACACGGTCGGGCGGTCACCGAGCGGCTTGGTGAAGATCTGGAGCAGATAGCCGTCCTCGTCCCGGTCGACGAGGATGCCGCGCTTCTGCAACTCCTCGACGGGGACCCGTACCTCACCGATCCGGGCGCGCAGCTTCGGGTCCTCGTAGTACGAGTCGGGGGTGGCCAGGAACTCGATGCCCTCGGCGCGCAGCGCGTCGACGGAGGCGATGATGTCGTTGGTGGCCAGCGCCAGGTGCTGGGCGCCGGGGCCCTGGTAGTACTCAAGGAACTCGTCGATCTGGGACTTCTTCTTGCCCAGCGCCGGCTCGTTCAGGGGGAACTTGACCCGGTGGTTGCCGTTGGCGACGACCTTGGACATCAGCGCCGAGTACTCGGTGGCGATGTCGTCGCCGATGAACTCCGCCATGTTGGTGAAGTTCATGACCCGGTTGTAGAAGTCGACCCACTCGTCCATCTTGCCCAGCTCGACATTGCCCACCACATGGTCGAGGGCCTGGAAGATGCGGCGCGGGCTGCCCTCGCGCTTGACGAAGGACGAGGTGCGCACGACATAGCCGGGCAGGTAGGGGCCGTCGTAGCGGGAGCGGTCGATCAGGGTGTGGCGGGTCTCGCCGTAGGCCGCGAGGGAGGCGATACGGACCGTGCCGTGCTCGTCGGTGATGTCGTACGGCTCCTCCAGGACGGTGGCGCCCTGGGCGCGGGCATGGGTGACGCACCGGTCCACGTCGGGCACCTCCAGGGAGATGTCGATGACCCCGTCGCCGTGCCTGCGGTGGGCGTCCGCCAGCGGGCTCTTCGGGTCCACCGCGCCCTTGAAGACGAACCGGATGGCCCCGCTGCGCAGCACGTACGCCTGGTGGTCACGGTTTCCGGTCTCGGGGCCGGAGTAGGCGATCAGCTCCATGCCGAACGCCGACTGGTAGAAGTGCGCGGTCTGGGTGGCGTTGCCGACCGTCCACACCACGGCGTCCCAGCCGGTCACCGGGAAGGGGTCGCTCTGCGCGTCGTACTCCACCAGCCCGACGAGCTGCTTGAGCTGAGGAAGGTCCAGTTCGGCCAGGCGCTCCTGACTGGTGAGGATCTGGTCGATGCTCATGTGTCACCCCTCTTCTGTGGCTGCTGTGACCGCTACGGGAGGGTGCGGCACGTCCGCATCACGGCCCGTTCTGCCCCCAGCACAGCCGTTGACCGGGGCCTGTGCAAGAGTGACGACATCTGCTGGGCATCGTGCTCAATCTGCTCAGCACATTCACCGAGGGCGTATACATCTTGTACAGCGAAGGCGGCCAGGTTCTGGAGGACCGGCGCGTCCATCCCGCGCGGGCCACCTGGACGGCCGGTACGGCGAGCGCGCCACTGACGCGCACACGTACTGCATTACAAGATGCCGTCTCGCCCATTGACGGGTGGTTCGCCCGCCTCCTATCGTGGAGCAACTTCTTGAAAGGACGGGACCCGCATGAGGCCAGTCGCCCTGATCGGCGCCTTGCTCGTTTCGTGCGCCGGCCGCCGGACCTACGACGAACCGCTCCGCTACTCCCCGCCCCGGGAAGGACTGCGCCCCGGCACGGCTGTCGGCGTCCCTCAGACACCCTTCTGAAGACCGCTCTTCCGAAGACCGCTCTTCCGAAGACCAACCTTCTCAAGGCCACTCTTCTGAAGACACTCGTCTGAGCGCCCGCGTCGCCCCGCGCGACGCACATCGCCGCACCGAAGCCTTCGCCGTCCGCCGTGTTGCCGCCGGCAGGCCGTTCCATCCCATTTTCGCGAGGAGTGCATCACCGTGACCACCACCGCCCCCCTTGAGCAGATCCCCGGGCCGTCCGCCTGGCGCGGCGACGAACTGGCGAGGTCGACCGACTGGATCTACGTCCTCAGTGACGCGGAGCGCGCCGAACTGGAGGACCTGGGCCGGCGCTTCGTCGCCGACGACCCCGACCTGCGCACGGTCACCGCCGCCGACTACCCGCTCGACGCCGCCCGTGCCCTCAACGACGAGTGCGCCCGCCAGATGGACGCGGGCCGGGGGTTCATCCTGGTGCGCGGGCTGCGCACCGACGAGTACGGCCCCGCCGTGGCCGCGGCCATCTTCTTCGTCATGGGCCTGCACCTCGGCCGGCCGATCGGGCAGAACCAGCGGGGCGATCTGCTCGACCATGTGATCGCCACGTCCAACAAGACGATGGACGACGAGGGCGCGCTGCCCTCCCGGGTGCGGGACCGGCTGCCGTTCCACTCGGACAGCTCCGACGTCGTCGCCCTGAT
Organism: Streptomyces sp. NPDC059477; assembly: GCF_042749375.1. Taxonomy (NCBI): domain Bacteria; kingdom Bacillati; phylum Actinomycetota; class Actinomycetes; order Kitasatosporales; family Streptomycetaceae; genus Streptomyces; species Streptomyces sp. NPDC059477. Next base: position 41,320 of record NZ_JBHYUG010000049.1, read on the forward strand.
GTGCCTGCGCGGCGCCAAGGAGGGCGGGGCGTCCAGCCTGGTCAGCGGCACCACGATCTACAACGAGATGCTGCGCCGCCGCCCGGATCTCGCCCCGCGTCTCTTCGACACCTACCACTGGGACTGGCGGCGCCAGGACCCCGACTCCCCGGAGATGACGTACACCTCGCCGATCATCAGCTACGTCGACGGTGTCTTCAGCACCTACGCCGGCAACTCGATGATCTTCAGTGCCCAGGAGTATCCGGGTGTGCCCCCGCTGACGGCCGACCAGTCCGAGGCCATCGCCCTCTTCGACGAGATCTCGCAGGAGGCGGGCCTGCCGATCGACATGGACTTCCAGCCGGGGGATGTCCAGTGGCTGCTCAACTACGCCGCCCTGCACTCGCGCACCAGCTACGTCGACCACCCGGAGCCGGAGCGCCGTCGGCATCTGCTGCGGCTGTGGCTCAAGCGGGACGTCGGCCGGCCGCTGGCCCCCAAGTTCGGCAAGCACGTCGTCGTCATGGGTGAGCCCGCCACTCCCCCGGTGCCCGGCGGCCGGTTCCGGATCGCCGACGCCGTCACCGTCAATGACGACTGGGGCGCGTGACGTCCTGGCTCCTCCGGGACCGCCGTAGCTCCTCCGGGACCGCCGTAGTACTTCCGGTACGGCCGTAGCGCCCCCGGTACCGCCGCAACTCCCGACCGCCGCAGCCAGGGCTCAATCCGGCTGCGGCGGTCGTCCGTCGTCTGCCTGGCCGAGGCGGGCCGGGGGCCTGCCAGGGAGCACGGGGGGGGGGGCGCGCCCCCCCGGTGGGGGTTCTTAGCGGGCGCCCCGGCCGGGGGGGCGGGGGGACCCCCCCCCCGCCTGGATCACGGAGGCGATATTGAACGC
>NZ_JBHYUG010000049.1:42206-64574 GCF_042749375.1 Streptomyces sp. NPDC059477
GCGGGTTCGCCGGCTCTGCCCGGGGCCGGGGCGGGGGGCGGCCCTGCCGGGCCCCCCCCGCATGGGCCCCCCCCGGGGGGCTCCCCGCGCGGCCCTCGGCTCGTGTCAGCGGACTACGCCGACAGCTCGGTCAGCAGCCTGCGGTAGATCCGCGCATACGCGGTCAGCTGTGCCACGGACAGCGCGTCGCGGCGGGGATCGCCGGTGGCGGGCCTGGCCTGGGGGCCCAGGCGTACGGTGTCGACGCCACGGGCGCGCAGGACGACGCCGTCGGTCGATCCGGTCCAGCCGGTGATCGGGGGCGGCTGCGCGCCGAACTCGTCGTGCCAGGCCGTCCGGGCCGCCTTCACCACCGGGGCGTCGGCCGGTGTCGCCGCGGCTGCCGCGACCGGCTCGGCCGTCACGTCGACCGTGCAGTCCCGCAGCTCCGACCCGGCGGCACGCGCTCGCAGCCGGTCGGCCAGCCCGGCCGCCAGTGCCGTGGGGTCCACCGGGTCACCTGCGACGACGTACAGGTCGATGCGCAGCCGGGCCGGGAGCAGGTCGGGCTTGTCGGGCCAGCCGCCGCTGATCGCGCCGATGCCGCAGGCCCGGCCGGTCTGTCCGGTCCGGGGGTCGGCGGCCAGGTAGGCGGTGCGCCAGCGGGCCAGCTCGTCCAGGACGACGCCGGACGAGGCGATGACTCCGCCGGGCGGGGTGGCCGAATCGGGCGCCATCGCGGCACCGGAGCGGCCGGTCAGCCGGACGGTCAGATAGAGCGCGCCCGGCTCGTGCCACAGCAGGGTGGGCGGGCCGCACTTGGCCACGATCGCCGACCCGGGCAGCGGGAAGGCCTCCGCGTACGCCTCCAGACCGGTGATCCGGCCGCCGCGTCGATGGGTGCCGGAGCCGGCCAGCAGCAGCCGTCCGGTGCCCGCCCCGGCGAAGGCGACCAGCGCGGCGGCGGCCGGGCCGCGCGCCACCCCGAGCCCGAAGCCGGACACCGTGTCGTCCTCCACATCGAGTGGGGCGACCGGCGCGGAACTGCCCGTGACCAGGGAGTTCGCGGTGCCGTCGTCATCCAGTGAGGTGTCGAGGTGGGAGTAGAGCAGGGGTCCGGCCCCGTGGTCGGCGATGAGGCTGCCGCCCTCGGGGCCGTGCTCCAGCACCTGCCAGTCGATGTGCGGCCACCGGTCGGCGCACCAGGCGCGCAACCGGTGGGCCGCCATCCGCTCGCCCCCGCGTGGCGCGGGCACCGTGTCGAGCAGATGCAGGGTGTCGAGCAGGTGCTGCCTCAAAAACGTCCCCAGTCGTCGGCGGCCGGGCGCCACACGTCGATGTTGCGCGGGTCGGCCGGCATCCTGCGGGGCCGGTGCGTCTCGTGCTCCTCCGGGGTGAACACCCGGTGCGCGTCGCACAGCTCGTACCGGGGGCCGAAGCGGGTGTCGTGCATGTAGAACGCGATCGAGGTCGACGCCGAGTGGTTGACGATGTCGGAGGCGATCGGGGCGCCCTTGTACAGGGCGCGGGCGCGCATCCGCATGACATGGTCGAGGCTCTTCATCGCGAAGCACAGGTGCGCGACGTAGTGCTCGGTGTTCTTCTGGATCGCGAGGCTGTGGTGGTAGCGGTCCTCGCAGCGGTAGAAGGTGGTCGAGCCGACGACGTGGTCCGAGGGCTGGAAGCGCAGGACGTTCTGGTAGAAGTCCCGGGTCTCCTCGAACTTGTCGGTGGCGATGAAGGGGTGCACCAGGTCGAGCGGCCGGATCTCGATGTGCGGCGGCTCGGCGTACTCCTGGAACTCGGTGAACAGCTCGATGATCAGGCCGTTCGGGTCCTTCACCGCGAAGCCGTCGTCGCACAGGGCCTGCTGGCGCTCCTGGAGCTCCAGGATGTCCAGGCCCGCGTCGGCGACGCTCTTGCGGAGCTGTTCGAGGACCTCCGGGCTCCCGACGCTGTAGCCCACCGCGGTGGTCCAGCCGTCGGTGCGCTCGGGGGCGTTGATCAGCTCGATGGCGTGATGCTCGATGTCGGCGCGCAGATAGGCGTAGTCGTCCGTGCGCTGCTCCAGCTGGAGCCCGACGTGGTATTCGAGGAAGTCGATCGTGGCCTGCATGTCGGGGACCTCGATGCGGGCGTACTCCATGCCGTACGGGCCGTGCGGGCGTGTGCTCACCGGCGCTGTCCTTCCTGCGGCGAGCGACGGGCGCTCGGTGTACTCGAACGAGGTGATGGCCTGCTGGCCGATGACCGGCCGCCAGCGGGTGCGCACGAAGTGTTCGTGGGAGTCACTGCCGAGGTAGGCGAGCAGGTCGTCCCGCGTGTCGAAGTCGACGGCCATCGTGTGCGTGAAGGTCCGGTCGCGGTTGCTGATGTTCTCGCCGAGGACGAAGCCGCGCATGGCCGGATACCGGCTGGGGAAGCCGCGCAGCTCCGCCAGCACGGACTCCCGCGTGGCCGGGTCGGTTCCGTCGGCGAACCGGAAGGAAAGGGTGTGTCTGATCATGGGGTCGCCTTCCGTCGCCGGCTAGAGGATGAAGCTGAGCCGGGCACCGGCTGCGAGCGACTCATGGCCGAGGACCGAGCGGCGCAGCCGGAACCGGAATCCGTCCTCGGACGGCACCAGCACATGCTCGTACCAGCCGACGTACGCGTCGAAGTGGCCGTCGCGGGCGCGGTGCACCACGAAGGACGCGGTGGCCCGGAAGGAGTCCTCGTCGACCGCGAAGAGCCGGACGTTGGAGACCAGCCGGTGGGTGCGCGAGTGCGGGTTCTCGGCGTGGGCCTTGCGGGACTTCAGGCGCTTGACGCGGGCGAGCAGCAGGTCCCAGTCGTCGTCGACGAACGATCCGGTCTCGTGCGGCGACCAGCCGGGGCGGTGGTCGGTGGTGGGGATCTCGTAGCGGGCGCCGGGCTCGAACAGGGCGAGCCAGGCGTCGTAGTTCCAGTGGTCGAGGATGTCGGCCTCGTCGTAGAGGAAGTCCTCCACCTCCGGCCGGCCGATGGTGCGTCCCGCGCAGTGCACGGAGCCCCGGTTGACGGTGGCGGTCATCGTACGTCCCTCCCGCTCAGGAGGGACGCCGGGCGCTCGCCGCTGACGTCCAGGCCGCCCTCGATGCCCACGGCGTCCACCCAGTGCCGCCAGAAGCCGCGCATGGCGCCCTCGTCGGTCGACCTGCCCTGGACGCCCTTGACCTCGTCGGCCATGCCGCGGGACATGTCGCTGTAGTCCAGCTCGGGCGGGGTCGTGCCGGCGGTGGCCTGGATGCCGCGCTGGACCGCCTCGTACGCCTCGATGTCGTCGGGGGTGGCGAGCCCGCCGGGGCCGACGAAGCTGACGACCGTCTTCATGCGCAGGGCGCGGGTCTCCGCGTCCTCCTCGCGGGGGACCAGCTGCCAGGCGCGCACATCGGTCTGGTCGGGGGCCACCGGTTCCAGTTGCCGGATGGACAGACCCTCGATGTCGAACAGCAGGAGGTTCGGGAAGACGAAGAGGATGTGGCTCTCGTCGGCCACGTGGTGGGCCCGCCGCTCGCCCAGCCGCTCGGTCATCTCGGCGCGGTGGCGCTCGGTGCGGATCCGTTCGTCCTCGCCGAAGCGCGGCTCCCAGATCATGCTGATGCGTCCGCCGTGTCCGGTCAGGACCAGCAGCCCGTGGCCGTTGCCGAGGTTGTAGGCGTACTGGTTGTCGTCGGTGACTGCGTAGCCGCTCTCGCGCAGGTAGCCCACGAAGGTGTTGTGGGTGGGCGCGAAGTGGTATCCGTCCATGGCGTTCTCGACGGCGAGTTTCCAGTTGCCGCGCACGCTGTACAGCTGGGTGCCGGGCAGGGTGGTCATGCCGCCGGTGTGCTGCTGCTGGATCATGGTGATGTAGTCGGCCGCGTCACCGAGGTAGTCGAGCAGCGGCGGGACGTCCGGGTCGAAGGAGACGAAGACGAATCCCTCGTGGGTCTCCAGCCGTGGCACGGTGCGCAGGGACATCGATTCACGGAACGCGTCGGTCGACTCGTAGGCGTCGGCGTCCGGGATGGCCGCGACCTCACCGTTGTTGCGGAAGGTCCAGGCGTGGTAGAAGCACTGGAAGAGCCTGGTCGAACCCTCGTTCTCGCGGCACAGCACGGTGCCGCGGTGCGGACAGGAGTTCAGGAAGGCGTGGAGTTCGCCGGCGCTGTCCCGGCAGAAGATCAGCGGCCGGCCGCCGAGCGTGCGGACCTTGAAGTCATTGGGCTGGGGGATCTCGGTCTCGTGCCCTAGATAGAGCCAGGTGTGCTGCCACACCCAGCCGCGTTCCCGGGCGAAGACCTCCGCGCTGCGGTAGGCCTCGCGGTTGACCCGGAAGGTGAGCCGGTCCCAGTCCTCGACGACCATCGGTGCTGGGACGGTCCGGGGGTTGCTTCCCATGGGGAGTTTGCCTCTCACAAGTCCCGACCCGAGCAGCGTCCCGTGAGACGCCGTCTCGTATGTCGTAGTAGCGTCCCCCAGTGGACCAGACGGTGTCAAGCATCGGTCGCACGGTTGACACCCCCTTCCTGTGCAGCCATCATCCAATTCCACATTGAAATACACCGTCTCGCATTCTGTGCGACCGTGTGAAGGGCTCAAGCTCGTGCCATACGTCATCACTGAGGCCTGCGTCGACGTCATGGACAAGTCGTGCATGGAGGAATGCCCGGCCGACTGCATCTACGAGGGCGACCGGATGCTCTACATCCAGCCGGACGAATGCGTCGAGTGCGGGCGCTGCGAACCCGTCTGCCCCCAGATCTCGATCTTCCATCACGAGGATCTTCCGGACGCCAGCAAGCGGTTCGAGCGCATCAACGCCGAATTCTTCACCCTCGGCATCGAACCGCTGGGCTCGCCCGGCGGGGCGCGCAAGGTCGGCAAGGCCGGCCACGACCACCCGGAGGTGGGCGCGTGACCAGCCCCGCCGACGGCTCCACGACCGGACCCACCGACGGTCCCACGACCGGACCCTCTACTGGCTCCACGACCGGACCCGCTGCCGGTCCCACACCCCCGGACACCGAGGTGTCCGTCGATCTGCTCGTCATCGGCGCCGGTCCGACCGGGCTGTACGGCGCGTACTACGCGGGCTTTCGCGGCATGAGTGTCGCGATCGCCGACGCGCTGCCCGAGGCGGGCGGCCAGATCGCCGCGCTGTACCCGGAGAAACTGATCTACGACGTGGCCGGCTTCCCCGCCGTGCGCGGCCAGGACCTGGTGGACCGGCTGACCGAGCAGGCGGGGCGCTGGAATCCCACCTATCTGCTCGGGCACGGGGTCACCGAGCTGGCCGACACGGACGGGGGCGTCGTGGCCACCACCGACGCCGGCGCCCGGATCACCGCGGGCGCGGTCCTCGTCTGCGGCGGGATCGGCAACTTCGTCCCGCGTGAACTGCCGGTCGGCTCGGAGTATCTGGGCCGCGGGCTGCGCTACTTCGTGCCCAAGCTGGACGAACTGGCCGGACAGGACGTCGTGGTGGTCGGCGGCGGCGACTCGGCGCTGGACTGGGCGCTGTCACTGGAGCCGATCGCCTCCTCCGTCACTCTGGTGCACCGGCGGACCCGGTTCCGGGCCCATGAACGCTCCGTGGAGCAGGTGCACGCGTCCTCCGTGCGGGTCCTCACCCCCTGCGAGGTCGAGAAGATCCACGGCGCCGAGTCCGTGACGGAGGTCGTGGTCACACACGCCGACGGCGACCGGACCCACCTTCCCGCCCAGGCGGTGGTGGCGGCGCTCGGCTTCATCGCGGACCTCGGCCCGATCGAGCGGTGGGGACTGGACCTGCGCCGCCGGCACATCCTCGTCGACCGCACCATGCGCACCAACCGGGAGCGGGTGTTCGCGGCCGGTGACATCGCCGACCACGACGGCAAGGTCAGTCTCATCTCGATCGGCTTCGGCGAGGCGGCCCTGGCCGTCAATCACATCGCCGCCCTGCTGGACCCGGCCCGCTCGATCACACCGGGGCACTCCTCCGATGCCTGAGGCAGCCGCGCCGGGCCACCACCCGGGCCCTTCGGTGACAACGGCCACGCATCTTTGCACGCGCCGTTACACTCCCCCTCGCCACTACTCTATTCGATACGGCATTTCATTTAGTGCCAAATGACCGGTCACATACGGTTGGGAGCGATAGATCATGCCCACGAAGGCGCAGCGCGGCACCGGGGAACAGGACGGCCCGGACAGGACCGCGCCGACCATCCAGACGGTGCAGCGTGCGGCGCTGATCCTCGGTTCGTTCACGGTCGGCAAACCCCACATGAGCCTCAACGAGATCACCGCGCGTCTCGGGGCCAGCAAGGCGACCGCGCACCGCTACACGAAGGCGCTGCGGGCGGCCAACCTGCTGCGGTACGACGAGCGCACCTCGCTGTACTCGCTGGGCCCGCAGGTGCTCACCCTCGCGGCGGCGGCGCGGGCCGGCCTGCCGATCGTCGCCGCGGCCGAGCCGTACATGGAGGAACTGGTCCGGCGCATCGACGAGACGATCGTGCTGTCGGTCTGGGACGGCGAGTCGGCGACCGTGGTGCGCTCGGTGGACAACACCGCCCACATGGTGCGCATCAGTGTCCGGGTCGGCTCGCGTCTGCATCTGACGACCTCGGCACAGGGCCGCGTCTTCCTCGCGTTCCTGGCTCCGGAGCAGGTGCCGTCGCTGCCGCGCACGGCCCGTAGGTCACCGGAACTCGTCGAGGAGCTGGAGGCGATCCGGAAGTACGGTCTGTCGGTCAACTCCCCCACCGTCAACGGGGTCCGCACCATCGCGGCGCCGATCTTCGAGGGGGACAAGATCAGCGGAACGCTCGCGATCGTCGGTACGACGGCGACCGTCTCGGACGACGTCGGCTCAGCGATGGCACAGCAACTGCTGGAGACGTCCCGTGCGTTGTCGCAGCGGCTGGGCACCACCGAGGACACCCCCAACGGCAACGGCGGCGGCTGACCGGTCGTCAGCAATCGTCGGAGCAACGAAGGATGGCCCACCGCGCAGGCGGTGGGCCATCCTTCATTCTTCATTGCGCGTGGGCCAGGGCTCACGCCCCGTGGGTCAGGGCAGCAGGTCGGCCCGCGGCGGTACGAAGAAGTCGATGTTCACACAGGGGGCCTCGGTCGGCTCCACATAGTGCTCACTGCCGCGGGGAACCAGCAGGAACGATCCGGCACGCATGTCGTGCGCCACGCCGTCCACGTAGTAGTTGGCCCGGCCCTCGGCGATGTGGACCAGTTGGTCGAAGTCCTCGTGCCGGTGCGGGTTGAGGGTCATGCCGACCTCCAGCTCGTGGTGACAGATCATCACCTCGTCCGTGGAATAGACGCGTCGGCGTACTCCCGGGCGCACCTGGGTCACGGGCAGCTCGTCCCAGTTGACGACGGTGTGGAACAGCGCGGCGTTGCGGGTGCTCACTGGTTCTCCTCTCCGGCGACCGTGCGCAGGCCGGCCGCCAACAACTGAAGGTCCGAGCCGACGACCAGATAGCCGGCGGCGCCCAGGCCCAGCTCATCCACGGCGCCTCTGTTCGGTGCCCAGCCGCCGAACGCCACGCCGGCGCGGCGGGCGGCGTCGGCCACCCGGTCCACCGCCTCGCGCAGCACCGCCGGGCCGGCCCGCAGGCCCAGGTCGACGGCGAGGTCGGTGCTGCCGACGAAGCACACGTCGAGCGGGGCGAGCAGTTCGGGCAGCGGGTCCGTGCGCGCCGTCTCGATCTGGCCGACCAATACGGGCGGGTCGGCCAGTTCGGCACCCAGGAACCCGGCGAGCGGGACCGCGCCGAACCGGGCGGCCCGGTTGGCCAGACTCACCGACCGGCGGCCGGCCGGCGCGAACCGGGTGGCCGCCACCAGCGCGTCGGCCTGGGCGACCCGGGTGAGCATGGACAGCTGGATGCCCGCCGCCCCGGCCTCCAGCAGCCGGTTGACGGCGGCGGCGTCCACCTCCGGTACGCGGACCAGGGCGGGCAGGCCGCACACGGCCGCGTGCCGCACCAGGCCGACGGCGTCCTGCTCGGTCAGGGTGGAGTGTTCGAGGTCGACGACCACGAAGGCACACCCGGCCGCCTGGGCCAGTTCCACCACGTCGGGCGACGCGAGCTTGACGAACGTACCGACGGCGGGCCCCGAATCGCTCAGGGCCGCGCGCAGTCGGCGCCGCAGGGGATGGACGTCACCGGCGGTCATCTGACCCTCTCAGGGATGTACGGATACAAAGTGGTACGGATCTGCGGGATGTATGGCCCGAGGATGCGCGGTTTGCGGGACGCGCGGTCCGAGAACGCGCGGTCCGCGGGAAGTACGGATCCGTCGGGCCAGGTGTGGATCGTGGGGCCCGGTAGGGATCCGTCAGGCCGGCTTCAGACCGCGCCACGGCACGATGTCGACCTCGGCGCCGGCGTGCAGCACCACGGTCGGCTCCAGGCGGGGCGCGACGATCGAGTTGCCGGCGGCGTCGGGCAGGACGACCTCGTCGGTCTCGGTGACGACCGTGATGTCGGCCCGGCCGCCCACCTCAAGGCGTCCGTAGCCCTCGGTGTCGAGCCCGAGCAGCTGGGCCGGGGCGACCGTCGCCCGCCGTACGCACTCCTCCAGGGGTGCGCCCAGCGCGACCAGCTTGGAGATGCTGGTGAGCAGGTCGAACACCGGGCCCCGCCAGTTGCGCGCACTGGTGTCGGAGCTGAGGATGTCGGGCAGGAAGCCGTCGGCGATGGCCCGGCGGGCCACCTCGAAGCTGAGGTTGCTCTTGCCGTGCGCGGAGTCGAAGAGCACCCCGCGCTCGCGTGCCGCGGTGACGGCGGGCTGCACCCGGTCGCCGTCGAGGATGCCGTGCGGCTTGCCCGTGTAGCAGTGCGCCACGATGTCGCCGGGGCGCAGGTAGTCCAGGACGATGGGCAGCGGCTCCGAGGTCTCGCCGATGTGCAGCATCAGCGGGAGATTGGCCTGTTCGGCGAGGTCCACGGACTTCTTGAGCAGCGACTCCCAGTTCTCGCCGACGACGTCCTCGGAGAGCCGGATCTTGAAGCCGCGCACGATGTCGGGGTGGGCCTCGGCGGTGGCGAGGGCGTCCTCGGGGACCAGGGTGTCGGGGTTGAGCAGTTCGCCGAACCGGAAGTCGATCAGGCCGAGCACCGAGACATTCAGGAAGTTGACGATGCGCAGCGGGTTGGCCTCGACGACCAGTTTACGGAACGCGGCGAACGTCGAGGCGCCGGCCGTCCCGGCGTCCGCCGCCGCGACCACGCCGCGACGCAGATGCGCCTCCTCGGCGGGCGCTCCGACGGCGGAGACGTACTGGAAGATATGGGTGTGGCCCTCGACCAGGCCCGGCAGCACGGTGGAGCCGGTGGTGTCGATGGTGCGGACCGCGTTCGCCGCCAGGCCCTCGCCGATGGCGGCTATGCGGTCACCGTTGACGGCGACGTCGAGCCGGGCGTTGGTGCCCGAGGCGGGGTCGATGACAGTGCCGCCGGCCAGGACGAGGTCATAGGACGGAGCGGAGGAGTTGGACATCGATGTGGGCTCCTGGGTGAGGACGGTCAGCTGACGGGTTCGGTCAGCCGGTGGTCGCGCGGTGCGGTCCCGGCAGGACGCGCGATGCGGGTGACAAGGGGCAGTACGCCGTCCACCTCGACGCGTATCTCGTCGCCGTCGGCGAGGAAGCACGCGCGGTCCTGGCCGGTGCCGGCCGGGGTTCCGGTGAGGACGACATCGCCGGGTTCGAGAGCGGTGAACCACGACAGCCTGCTGAGCAGTTCGGGGAGCGGAAAGATCATGCCGGCGCTGGTGTCGTCCTGCCTGAGTTCGCCGTTGACCCGGGTCCGGACGCGGATCGCGTCGCGGTCGGGCAGCTCCTCGGGGGTGCAGAGCGACGCGCCGAGCGGGGTGAAGCCGGGGTAGCTCTTGGCGAGCGCGGGTGTGCCTGTGCTGCGCATGACATCGCGGGCGGTCATGTCGTTGGCCGCGGTGATCGCGGCCGTCGCGGGCCAGACCTCGGACTCGGCCGCCCGGTACAGGCGGCGACCGACGACGACCGCGATCTCGCCCTCGTAGTCGGGTTCGGCCACGGCTCCCGGGATCACCACCTGGGCACCGGGGGCGGGGTCCGCGTAGGAGGCGGCCAGATAGAGGATCGGGTGCTCGGGGAGTCCCCGGCCGGTCCGGGTCGCCTTGGACACGTAGTTGAGTCCGACCCCCCACACCGCGCGGGGGCGGCCCAGCGGCGCCCTCAGCACGGCCTCGTCGATCGGGACACGCCGGCGGACCGCGCAGGAGGTCAGGCAGGTGAGCGAGCCCTCCTGTTCGAGGACCGCGCCGAGGTTCGGAAAAGCAGTGTCCAGAAGGGCCACGGCCCCGTCCTCGATCCGGCCCAGGCCGGCCTCAGTCGTCACTACTCGCATGCTGAGCATCTTTTAATGCGAGACGGCATCATGTCAAGCGATACGCAAAGGGGGTCTGGAGACAGACCTGCACCCCGTCCGCCTGGCAGGCGTACGGGGTGCAGGAAGGGCTTGTTCGCAGTGGTCGAGGGGGGTCTCGGAGGGCGGCGGCGGCCCAGCCGTCACGCGAGCTGCCGCCGGACCTCTCCGCTGTCCCAGTAGTCCGTGCGGCGGGTGATGAGACCGGCGGCGACGGTGAACACGAAGACCCCGCGGACCCGTACGGGGCGGTCGCCCGCCGAGCGCATCCGGAAGGTCATGACATAGGGCACCGCCGCCGACTCGCCGTCGACCAGGACCCGTTCGGGCGTGTAGCGCAGGTCGGCGAAGTCCGCCAGGAAACCGGTGAGCGCCGCGCGGTACTCGGCGCGGCCCCGGCGGTCCTGTCCCATCGACGACGTGTGTTCGTTGATGAAGTCCTCGGCGACGCAGGCCGCCACGGCGTCGGCGTCGTGCGCGTTCAGGGCCGCCAGATAGGCCTCGACGGCGTCGCGGGTGTCTCTCAGAGCGAACCCCACTTCTGGCGGACCGTGTCGAAGACCCGCTGGTCGTGGGAGATCTCGACGACATTGCCGTCGGGGTCCTTCAGGGCGCAGATGTAGCCGACGGGGTCGGGCATCTGGCGGGGCTCCCAGTGCAGGCAGCCCAGCTCGCGGGCGCGGTCCGCCAGCGCGTCCACGTCCTCGCGGGTCGGCACCTCGACGCCGATGTGCGCGAACGGGTGCAGCAGACCCAGCTGGCCGCCCTTGTCCTTGTTGAACGACACCAGGACGAGCACGAACGGCGTCTCGGCCTGCTTGTCGTTGGAGAGCCAGACGCTCTCGCCGTCCGCGTCCTGGAAACGCTCGACCACGACCAGCGGCGTCAGCGAGGTGTAGAACGCGATCGCCTTGTCGAGGTCGCCGGTGGGCAGCGCGACATGCGTCCAGCGGGCCGTGGTGAGACCGGTGGTCACGGTACCTCCATCATGAGTGGTGCTGCTTTCCCGACGAGCGTACGCACGCACACCCCCGCAGGTCGATGTGCTGCGGACACAACGCGTACGCGAAGAACGCTGACCCCGCACGACATCGGTTCCGGGACCCCGCTGTGGGAGCCTGCGCTGGAGAGTGAGCGGTGTCGGCACGAGAGGCTGGGGCGAACATGCACTACCGGATTCTGGGTGGCACGGGCATCGAGGTGAGCCAGCTCTGCCTCGGCTCGATGATGTTCGGGGCCTGGGGCAACACCGACGAGGCCGAGTGCCACCGCATGGTGACGACGGCGCTGGACGCCGGGGTCAACTTCGTGGACACCGCCGATGTGTACGCCTTCGGCGAGTCGGAGGAGATCCTCGGCAGGGCGCTGAAGGGACGGCGCGACGACGTCGTACTGGTCTCGAAGTTCCACAACGAGATGCCGGGCCGGCCGCTGGACCGCAACCGGCGGGGCAACTCCCGGCTGTGGATCACGCGGGCCGTGGAGGACAGTCTGCGCCGGCTGGGCACGGACCATCTCGACGTGTACCTCGTCCACCGTCCCGATCCCCGCACCGACATCGAGGAGACCCTCGGCGCGCTCGGCGATCTGGTGCGGGCGGGCAAGATCCGGGCGATCGGCACCTCCAGTTTCCCGGCCGAGGAGATCGTGGAGGCGCAGTGGGCGGCGCGGCGCATCGGCCGTGAGCGGTTCACCGTGGAGCAGTTGTCGTACTCGATCCTGGCCCGGCACGCGGAGGCCGCCGCCCTGCCGACCGCGCAGCGGCACCGGATGGGTGTCATGGTCTGGAGCCCGCTCAACGGCGGCTGGCTGACCGGCAAGTACCGGGCCGGGGCCGAGCCGTCGGGGGACTCGCGCGCGCGGACCAACGGCGACCACTTCGACTACGCCGACGCGGGCATCCGGGAGCGGAAGCTGGCGGTGGTCGAGGAACTGGTGCGGCTCGCCGAGGACGAGGGCTGCACGCTGGTCGAGCTGGCCCTGCGGTTCGTGCTGGCCCATCCGGGGGTCACCTCGGCGCTCATGGGCCCGCGCACCCATGACCAGCTGGTCTCGCAGCTCAGCGCGGTGGACCGACCGCTGTCGGCGGACGCGCTGGACCGTATCGACGCCCTGGTGGCGCCGGGCAGTGTGCTCAACCCCGGTGACGTCGGCCATGTGCCGCCCGCGCTGGAGACGGCGGCGCTGCGCCGCCGCTGACGCCGGAGGCACACAGTGATGCGGGCCCCGGAGCACGCCTGAGGGCGGGCCCGGGGCCCGCCCTCAGTTCGGTCGTCACGGCTGTCGGGTGGATCTGCTGGGTCGTCTCGCCGCCGTCGTGCTGAGCACGGTCCGGCCGCCCTCGTGAGGACGGCCCACAGCGAGAGCCGCTCCCCGTCAGGACGGCGGGACGGCCCGCGCGGAGTCACCCCCGGCGGGCCGGCCGTGTTCGAGCCGCCCTCGGCGGACCGAACCGCCCTCGGGCCGCCCCGCGAGGACGGCCCACAGCGAAAGTCGCCCTCGTCAGGTCGGCCCGGGGCAAAGTCACCCGGCAGGGCCGCCCGTGCGGAGTCGCCTCCGGTAGGGCCGCCCCGCGAAGAGTGACCCGCGTCAGGTCGACCCCCGTTCGAAGGGGCGGCCGAGGGCGGCGGGTTCTCGTTGTTTGGCGGTGAAGAGGACCATCGCCAGGAGGGCGAGCAGGTACGGGGCCGCGACGAGCAGTTGGGCGTTGAGGGTGACCCCGAGCGCCGGCAGTGCCAGGCGCATCGCGTCGGACAGGCCGAACACCAGACAGCCCAGCAGGGTGCGGCCGAGCCGCCACGCCCCGAAGATGACCGCGGCGATGACGATGTATCCGCGCCCGGCGGTCATGTTCTGGTTGAACGACCCGACCTCGCCGACCGCGAGGTAGGCGCCGCCGAGTCCGGCCAGCGCGCCGCACCAGAGCAGGGCCTGCCGGCGCCGCGCGTTGACCTTGATCCCGGTGACATCGGCGGCCTGCGGGTTCTCCCCGACCGCGCGCAGTTCCAGGCCCCAGCGGCTGCGCTCCACCAGCCACCAGGTGAGCGGCACCAGCAGGATCAGCAGATAGACGGGCCATCGTCCGGAGAACAGGGCCTCGCCGATCAGTGGGATGTCCCGCAGCACGGGGATCGACAGCACGCTCACCTGGTGCGAGGCGAACTGCTCGGTGGTGATCAGGTAACTCGTCAGTCCGAGCACGAGCGCGTTGAGCGCGAGGCCGACGACGAAGGTGTTGATGTACGCCCGGTGGGAGAGGTTGCCGTGCACGAAGCCGAGCACCAGGCCGGTCAGCACACCGGCCAGCAGGCCGATGGTGGCACTGCCGGTCGCGCTGGCGGTGGCGACCGAGGTGAACGCGGCGCCGAGCATCATCGCCTCGACGGAGATGTTCATGGCGCCGGCGCGCTCGGCCAGGTACTCGCCGCAGGCGGCGAACGCCAGGGGCACGGTCAGCCGGATACCGCTGGCGAGGATCGTCTCGGTGCTGTCCAGAACGCTCACGCTGCCGCCTCCATCTTCTTCGGGACGGCGGGCGCCGCGGGCGCGGCCGACGGCTGAGCGCCGCGGCGCTTGCGGTACAGGTCGATGAGAACGGGCGGCACGACGAACGCGAGGACCAGCAGCGCCTTGACGATGTCGACCAGATAGGACGGCACACCGGTGGCGGACAGGAAGTCGCCGCCCGCGCGCAGCATGGCGAACACGAAGGCCACCGGGATCGCGACCAGGGGGCGGTTGCGCGCGACCAGCGCGACGAGCAGGCCGTCCCAGCCGACGTTGTCGGACAGCCCGGCCTGGAGCCGGTTGGTGCTGACCGGGCTGGCCAGCAGCAGCCCGCCCGCCAGGCCCGCGAAGGCGCCCGACAGGGCCAGGGTGAAGCCGCCGAGGGCGGCCACCCGCACCCCGGCGTGCTTGGCGGTGCGCGGATTCAGTCCGAGCATGCGCACCTTGAAGCCCCACCGGCTGCGGCTCAGCGCGACGACGACGCCGATGGCGGCGACCAGCGCGATGAACACGCCCGCGTTCAGCTGGAGCGACGGGTACTCCCCGAAGTGCGCCAGCAGCGCGTTCGACGGCAGCGGGTTGGACTGGGTGTCCGCGATGCCGGAGGAGCCCTGCGGGCTCTCCTGGAGCAGCCATGGATTGCTGACCGTGAAGGTGACGAGCTGGATGGCGAGGAACGACATCAGCAGGGTGCTCACCACGACGTTGACCCCGCGGAAGCGGTGCATGAGCGCGCTCAGCGCGGCCCACAGTCCGCCGCCGACCGCCGCGGCGAGCATCACCACGACGACCAGCGTCGGGCCGGGCAGGGCCAGCCGGAGCCCGACAAAGGCGCCGACCAGGCCGCCGATGAGGACCTGCCCCTCCTGGCCGATGTTGAAGGTGCCGGAGGCCGCGCAGATGCACGCGCCGAGCGCGACCAGCAGCAGCGGCGCCGCGTTGAGCAGCGTCGTCGTCCAGCCGGCGGTGTTGGCGAGGCTGCCGGTCCAGATCGCGTCCGCGGAGGCGCTGGGCGAGGCGCCGGTCAGGGTGAGCAGCAGCGCGGAGGCGCCCAGGGCGACGGCGACGAGCACGACGGTGAGACCCGCGGTGATCCAGCCGTCGCGCCCGGGTCGCAGCCGGGCGAGGAAGAGCCGGGCGAAGTCGTCCGGACCTCCCAGGGCGGCGGACCTCATGCGGCCTCACCGCCGACCAGCATGCCGAGCCGTTCGGGGGTCGCCTCGGCGACGGGGAGCGCGCCGGTGATCCGCCCGGCGGAGATCACCGCGATCCGGGTTGCAAGGGCCATGACTTCCTCGAATTCGGTGGAGATGAGCAGCACTCCGACGCCTTCCGCGGACGCCTTGCGCAGCCGGGCGTACATGTCCTCGATGGCGCCGACGTCCAGCCCGTGGGTGGGCTGTGCGGCCACCAGGACACTGGTGTCGCCGGACAGTTCCCGGGCGAGGACGACCCGCTGCTGGTTGCCGCCGGAGAGGCTGCGCACGGGCGCGTCGAGCGAGGGGGTGACGATGTTGAACTCGTCGGCGAGGCGGCGGGCCTCGGCGAGCATCGCCCGCCGTCGCAGCAGGAACCGGCCGCTGACCTTGCCGAGCGACTTCATGGTGAGGTTCTCGGCGACGCTCATGTCGAGCACGACGCCGCTCTGGTGCCGGTCCTCGGGCACGATGCCGAGCCCGGCCCTGGACAGTGCGCCGGGCCGATTCAGGTCCACCGGGTTCCCGGTGACCTCGACGGTGCCGGCGCCCGGTACGACGAGTCCGGCGAGGACGTCGCCGAGCATGGCCTGGCCGTTGCCCTCGACGCCGTACAGGGCGACGATCTCACCGGCGCCCACGGTCAGGTCGACGGAGTCGAGCAGCTTGACGCCGCCCTGTTCGACGGTGATCCCGGCGAGGTGCAGGGCGATCCGGCCCTCCTCGCCGGTCGCGGTGTCGTCGTCGGCGGTGTCGTCGTCGGCGTGCTGCTGCGGCACCAGTCCGAGGGCGGCGGCCTCCTCGCCCAGTGACACCTCGCGGCCCACCATCTGACGGGCGAGCAGTTGCGGGGTGGTGTCGGCGGTGACCGCCCGGAAGGCGACCTTGCCCTTGCGCAGGACGGTGACCTTGTGGGTGGCCTGGGCGATCTCGGCGAGCTTGTGGCTGATGAGGATGACCGCGCGCCCTTCCTCGCGCACCACCCGGCCGAGCATGGCGAACAGTTCCTGTGACTCGGCCTGGGTCAGGACCGAGGTGGGCTCGTCCAGGATCAGGATCTGCGGGTTGCGCCGCAGGCACTTGACCACCTCGACCCGCTGGCGTTCGCCCGCCGACAGGGTGTCGACGCGGGCGTCGGGGTCGATCGGCAGGCCGTAGCGGGCGCAGACCTCGGCGATGTCGGCGTGGATGGCCGCCCGGTTGACCTTGCCGGTGTCGCCGAGGGCCACGTTCTCCCACACGGTCAGCCCGTTGATGAGGCTGAAGTGCTGGTGCACCATGCCGATGCCGAGTTCGGCCGCTTCCTGCGGGCTGTCCAGCGCGACCTCCTCGCCGCGTACCAGGACGCGGCCGGCGTCGCGCCGGACCAGTCCGAGCAGGACCTTCATGAGGCTGGACTTGCCGGCCCCGTTCTCGCCCAGGAGTCCATGGATCTCGCCGGCGTCGACCCGGAGGTCCACGGCGTCGCAGGCCGTGACCGCTCCGTAGGACTTGGTGATGCCGCGCAGCTCAAGAATCGGAACCGCAGAGGCTGTCGGTGTCATCGCTGGTCTTCCTCGTCGGGGTCGGCGGGTCAGCCGAGGCGCTCGACCTCGGCCTTCGGGTCGATCTCCTTGCTGCCGATCTTCGCCATGAAGTCGGCCAGCTGCTGCTCCTCGTCACCCGCGGGCTTGCAGATCTTGACCGTCGGGTAGGGGTCGACGCCCAGCTGCCACACGCGCTTGGTGCCCATCTTCAGGTTGTTCTTGGCGAACTCCTCCAGCGCGGCGCGGAAGTAGTCGCCCGGGCTGAAGACGACGGAGATGTCGAAGGCGGGGCTGGTGGAGGCGCAGCGGTCGGTGCCCGGGGTCAGGGTGACGACGTCGTTCTCGTTGGCCAGTCGCGCGGAGGCGTCCGTGGCGCCGCCGAGGTAGGGGTAGATGACCTTGATGCCCTGGCTGATCTGGGCCTGGGTGGCTTCCTTGGCCTTGGCCGAGTCATTGAAGTCACCGGTGTAGGTGCTGGTCACCTCGGCGGTCGGGACGACCTCGCGGATGCCGGCCTGGAAGGCGGTGGCGGCGGCGACGCTGAAGTCGGCCTTGGCGCCGGTGATGAAGCCGGCCTTGGTGTCGCCGGACGCCTTCATCTTCAGGCCGGCGGCGTATCCGGCGACGAGCATGGACTGGTTGGGGTCGTCCTCGGACAGCAGGACCTTGGGGGTCTGGTCGAGGTTCGCGCCCGTGGGCACGTACCAGGCGGTCTTGGCGCACACCGCCTCCTCGGAGGCCGGGATGGCGGTCTTCAGCTCGCTCGCGCCGAGCGCGACCAGGTCGACGCCCTGCTGACACAGCGCGCGGGCGGCACCGAGGGCGTCCCCGATGGGCACGCTGCCGCGCTTGATGACCGTCCAGCCCTGCTCCGTGGCGTAGGCGTCGGCGGAGTCCACGAAGCTCTGGTAGTAGCCCTTGTCGTTGATGTCACCGGGGCTGAGCACACCGATGACGACCTTGCCGTCGCCGTTGACATCGGGCTGCTGCTGGCCCGAGTCGCTGCCGCTGGCAGCGGGGCTCGCGTCCTTGGGCGCGGTCGCGTCGTTGCTGGCGCACCCGGCGAGCGTGAGGGCTCCGGCGAGCGCGAGGCCCACAGCGGCCCGAGGAGAGCGGAGAGAGCTCTTGGCAGTCATGTGCGTGGTCCATTCGCTGAGTGGCACCGCTCCGGCGGGGAGCGGCGGGGGTGACGTCTATGGGGTTCGATCGGCCGCAGGGGTCGATCGGTCGGCGGGCCGTACGCCCGAAGGGAGTTCGCGGGGACCGTCCGGTCGGGTTGGTACCGGGGGACGGGCCGGCTGCGTAAGAGGGCCCTTTCCGCCTGCGGCCAGGAACCGTCGATGGGTGCGTCCGCCGGGCCGCCGGGACCCTGGTGGGGTCGTGGCCGCGAGGTCGCCGGGGTGTGCGCGGATGTGCGCTTCGGGGTACGTCGGCTCCGGCGGGCCGGGGGGTTCACCGGGGTGCCGCCGGCTCCGGGGGCCAGGTCGGGCGGGGGGTGATGCCGGCCCGCCGCAGCAGGGCGGTGGAGCGCTCGGCGGCGGCTGCCGCCAGGGCCTCCGGGTCGACGCCGGTCGGCCGGCGGTCCCGCAGGACGACGCGGCCGTCGACCAGCACGTCCCGTACCGTGCGCGAGACATGGCCCCAGACGAGCTGGCGGGCCAGGTCGCCCCGGGGTGTCCAGGCGGGGTCGCTGCCATCCAGTACGACGATGTCGGCGGCCTTGCCCACCTCCAGCGAGCCGATCCGGTCGCCGAGACCGATGGCGTGGGCGCCGTCGATCGTGGCGAGGGCGAACGCCTGCTCGGCGCGGATCGGGTCGGGCAGGTCCCGGTCGCGTTCCAGCGCGGTGAAGAGGTAGGCGGCCAGGAGGACATCGGGGGCGTCTCCGGCGTTATGGGCGTCGCAGCCCAGTGCCACCCGGCCGCCGCGCCGTACCAGTTCGGCGTGGCGGGAGCCGCGGGTGTATCCCTGGGCGAGCCTCATGTAGGCCCCCGGGCAGGCGGCGACGGCGGTACGGGTGTCGAGGACGATGTCGACCTCGGCGTCGTCGAGCCACACGGCGTGGCCCAGCAGCAGGCGCGGCCCGAGCACTCCCAGCTCGCGGAAGTGGACCAGGGGTCGGCGCCCGCAGCGCCGGTCGTAGGCCTCGGCGTCGGCGGGTCCGGGCGAGATGTGCCAGGTCAGGGGGGTGTCGAGCCGTTCGGCCAGCTCGGCGGCGCCGGTGAAGAGTTCGTCGCTGGCGAGGTCGTGGCCCACGAGGGTGACCCACCCGGTGACGGGACCGGTGGTCGGCAGGGACCGGACGATGTCGGCCTGCCGGGCGAGCACCTCGTCGGCGGGCGCGCTGAAGGGCACGTCCTTCGCGTCCCAGCCCCAGCCGCCGACCCGGGCGCGGATGCCCGCCGCGCTCAGTCCCGCGACGACCCGTTCCGGGTAGGCGACCGTGCCGGGCTCCAGCACCGTGGTGACGCCCCGGGACAGGGACTCGACGGCGGTGAGGGTCGCCGACAGTTCGTCGTCGTCGCCGTCGCCGTGGGTGTGCAGCGGGACGATCCAGTCGAAGATCGACTCCTGTGCGCCGATGTCGTCGGGGATCATGCCGCGTACCAGCGGATCGATGGTCGTGTGCTGGTGGGCGTTGATGAGGCCGGGGACGACGACACAGCCCGACGCGTCGATCTCCCGTGCGCCGGGGAAGCGGGCGCGCAGGTCTTCGGCGGTGCCGAGGGCGGCGATGGCGTCCCCGGACACGGCGATCGTCGTACCGGTCAGAACCCGTCGCGCGGGGTCCATGGTGACGACGTCGCCGCCCACGATCAGCAGATCGGTCATGGCTCGATCACCACCTTTCCGATGGTCTGGCGGGCGGCCAGCACGTCCCAGGCGCCGGCCAGGTCCGCGAGCGGGTACCGGGCGGCGGTGGGCAGGTGCAGACCGTCTGCGAAGCAGGCCGACATGGCGGCGACGAAGTCGGCGGAGCTGTAGCCGCCCGTGCCGAGCAGTTTCAGGCCGCGGTGGAAGACCTCCTGGAGGGAGAACGACACCTGGTCGCCGCTGGTGTTGCCGGTCAGGACCAGCCGGCCGCGGATGCCGAGGCAGTCCAGTGAGGTGCGCCAGGTGTCCGGGCCGACGTGGTCCACGACCAGGTCCGCGCCGGCGCCGTCGGTGAAGAGCGACACCGTTTTCGCGGCGTCGGGCTCCCCGTTGGGCAGTACCAGGTCGGCGCCCGCCGCACGGGCCGCGTCCCGCTTGGCCTCGCTGCCGGCGAAGGCGACGACCGAGGCGCCGGCCCGCTTGGCCAGCGCGATGGCCGCCAGGCTGACGGCGCTGGCACCGGCGTGCACGACGAGGGTCTCCCCGGCGGCGAGCCGTCCGACGGTGTGCACCGCGTGCCAGGCCGCCGAGAAGGCGGTGGGCAGGGTGACGGCCGCGTCGAGCGGCAGCGCCTCGGGTACCTGGACGACCGACTCGGCGGACGCCAGGACGTACTCGGCCAGCCCGCCGGGGGCGTTGCCGCCCAGGACGCGGGGCCGGACGCAGTAGGAGCGGTCGCCCACCGCGCAGCGCGGGCAGCCGCCGCAGCCCTGGGTGGGGTCGGCGATCACCCGGTCACCGGGGACGACGGAGGCGACCGCGGAACCGGTCGCCACCACCGTTCCGGCGAAGTCCATGCCGGGCACATGGGGAAGACGGAAACCGGGAATCAGTCCCGGCCCCTTGAGCTGTAGCAGGTCGAGGCGGTTCAGTCCGCAGTAGGCGACCTTGACGACGACGTCGCGCGGGCCGCATATCGGCTCCGGGACGTCATGCAACGACACGGCGGTGGGCCCCCCGAAATCGGTCTGCACCATGGCTCGCACGCGTAGCCTCCTCACCGATCTCATCTCGCATTGCGAGGCGGTGGAACGTATTGCGAGGTACTCTGCCTCCGCCGAACGGTGCTGTCAACGCCCCTGCGCTACATCTTGGTTTCGTGGTCGTTTCGCCTGTTCGTGGCGGTGACGACCCAGGCCGTGAAGGGGTTGGGAGCGGGCGCGGGGGCCGCCTCCGCGCGCCTGTGGCGGCCTCGCGAAGGGCGGACGGCGGTCGGACACCTGACGTCCGACGCGCGGGCGGGGTGTTCGGGGGCGGGGGGCGCTCTGGGGGGGGGAGCTGGGCGGTCGGGGTCCGGTCGCTGCCGGGGCGGGTCCCGCGCCGGAGCCGTCGGGCCTGACGCGAGAACCCTCGGGCCCGGACGCCATGGCCGTCGCGTCCAGGACGCCAGAGGCTCCGGATCTGCGACGCCATGGCCGTCGGCCCCGGGACACCAGAACCGACGCGCCCGAGGCAGCCGTGCGGGCCGGGCCCGAAGGGCGGTTGGCCCGGGGCGGCGGTGGGCGGTTTGCGGCACCGGGCGGGGCAGGCAACGGACGGCGGACAGCGGTCGGGAGATGGCAGGTGGCACAGCCCGGATGGCAGACGGCAGGCACCGGACAGCGGGCGATGCCGGACGACAGGCAGCAGAGGGCACAACCCGGATGGCGGACGCCGGACGCCCGACACCGGACAGCAGACCACGGACGGCAGGCACCCGGCGCCGGACACAGGACTCCAGACCCCGGCGGCACCCGCCCGGCGCCGAACGCAGGACGCCAGACCCCAGCAACACGCACCCGACGCCGGACACAGGACGGCAGACCACGGACGACACGCAACGGACAGCAAGCGGCGGGCATCGGCTCAGCGATGGGCCGGTACCGGCTCGTCGTCGCCGGGTTCCTGCTGGGCGTCGTCGGCCGCCAGCAGGTCCAGCGCGGTGAGCGCCAGGTGGAGTTCGGCCGAGGCGGCGGGGAGCAGGGGGTCGGTGCCGAGCAGGTTCTTGATCTGGCGGACCCGGTATCCCACCGAGTTGCGGTGCAGGTGGAGCTGTTCGGACACGCTCTGCCGGCTGCCCCGCTCGGCCAGCCAGGCCCGCAGGGTCGCCATCAGCTCCGGGCGCTGCCGGACCGGCCCGAGGTGGGTCTCGGCGTACGCCTCAAGACGGGCACGGGGCAGCGGCAGCAGTACCTGGACGACTCCGCAGCGCTCGAAGGTGAGCAGCGGGACGCGCTGGGTGCGGGCCAGGCCGAGCAGCCGCTGTGCCTCGGTGAAGGACCGGGCCAGCCCGTCGGGTGACTCGGGACGGGAGCCGCTCGCCGCGACGACATGGCCGGCGGACTCGTCGCCGGTCATGAGCCGCAGCCGGTTCTGGAGGCGGGTGAGCACACCGGCGTCCGGCACGACCGTCCACGCCGTACGCCCCTCCTGCTGCGCCGGGTGTTCCAGCCAGGCCAGTGCCGTGGACCAGGCGCGCAGCCGGGAGCCGCTGTAGTGCAGTACGGCACCGGCGGGCGGCCGGCGCAGATCGATACCGAGGGCCTCGGCCGCGGTACGTACCGAGGGGCTGACCGTGCCGGACCGCAGTGCGGCGACGACATCGGCCGGGGTGTGCCGCGCCGGGGCCTCGGACGGGGCGTCGCCGCGCACGGCGTCGATGAGCAGCGCGGTGACGGCGGCGCCGGCCAGCGCCTGCACGCGCGGGTCGGCGGGGCCGACGGTGAGCAGTACACCGGCCACGGTCGCCCCGGCCCGCGCGGGCAGCGCGCCGGCCCGCAGTCCGTCGAGCGTGTCGACCACCGGTCCGGCCACCCCGGCGAGGACACCGTCCGCGACCGCGGCCGTGACTCCGTCGCCGCCGTCGGTGGTCGCCAGTGGCACACCTTC
>NZ_JBHYUG010000050.1:0-24828 GCF_042749375.1 Streptomyces sp. NPDC059477
GGACTGCCGGGGGAGGGGGTCGGCTTCGGCGTACGGGAGGGGGGTGGGGCGTACGGTCGGCCCAGGTGGCCCAGGTGGCCCAGGTGGCCCAGGTGGCCCAGGTGGCCCAGGTGGCCCAGGTGTCTCGGGTGCGGTCGGGCGGGCCGCGTCAGGCCGCCGTCTGCTCGCCCCCGCTCGGCTCCTGCTCCGCCTCGATCCGGGCGTTCCAGTCCCGCTTGGCCGCCTGCCAGCCGTCCTCGTCGTGGCCGAGCCGCCAGTAGCCGGAGATGGAGATGTCCTCGCGGGGCACCTGGTGCTCGATGCGCAGCATCCGGCGCAGATCCTTGACCCAGCTCGCCTCGCCGTGCACGAAGGCGTGCATCCGGCCCTCCGGGAAGCGCAGCGCCCGTACGGCCGCCACCAGCGCCTCGCCGACCGGGCGGGCACCGCGGTGCAGCCAGACGATCTCCGCGTCGGAGTCGACCTTCTGCTCCTCCTCGGGGCCGGAGACCTCCACGAAGGCCCGCACCCGCGTGCCGCGCGGCAGCGCCTCCAGCGCCGCGGCGATGGCCGGAAGCGCGCTCTCGTCGCCCACCAGCAGATGCCAGTCGGCGCTCTGGTCGGGGGCGTAGGCGCCGCCGGGGCCGAGGAAGCGCACGGTCTCACCGGGCTGCACCCGCAGCGCCCAGGGGCCGGCCAGGCCCTCGTCGCCGTGGATCACGAAGTCCAGGGTGAGGTGGCGCAGCCGGGGGTCCCAGGCGCGCACGGTGTAGGTCCGGGTGACCGGCCACTGTTCGCGCGGGAACTCGTCGCGGATGCGCTGGATGTCGAACGGCTCGGGGTAGACCACGCCCTCGGCCGGGAACAGCAGTTTCACGTAGTGGTCCGTGCAGCTGTCCGCCGCGAAATCGGCGAGGCCGTCGCCGCCGAGCACCACGCGCTGCATGTGAGGCGTCAGCCGCTCGGTGCGGACGACCTGCGCGGAATGCGACTTCGGCGGCCTGCGGGCCGGACGTGCTGCCATGACAGCCTCCCTGCTGTTCCATGCTTAGGTTTACCTAAGTTAGCACTCCATTCCCGTCTGCACCCGCCCTTGTGCGGCGACATGACCATGTTTTGGGATAGCGGTCGGCTCTCGCACCCGTGCGGAGCAGGGCATTTTCCTATCGTGCGTTTGCGGCGGCGGATTCTTGGTGAAAGGGCCTCCGGCCAGCGGCGGGTGTTACCCGACCGCGTCCAGGGTCAGCAGCAGCCGATGCAGGGAGCCGCCCAGATTCCACCGGGCCGCCAGCTCGTCCAGCGCCGCCCCGTCGCGCGGCGCCCGCGGCAGCGCGGTGTCCACCGGCGGCAGCGGTACGTCATCGGCGACCCGGACCACCTTCGGCGCGACCTCGACATACGGCCGCGCCTCCGTCAGCCGCTTGCGCTGCGAGGGGGTGAGCCTGGCCCGGGGGTCCTCGACGGCGGCCATGATGCCGGCCAGGTCCCCGAACTCGGCGAGCAGCTTCGCCGCCGTCTTCTCCCCGATGCCGGGCACGCCCGGCAGACCGTCGCTGGGGTCGCCGCGCAGCAGCGCCAGATCCACATACCCGGCGCCGTCCACCCCGTACTTCTCGCGGAGCACCGCCTCGTCGGTGAGCTGGAGCATCCCGACACCCTTGATCGGGTACAGCACCCGCACCCCGCGCGCGTCGTCCACCAGCTGGTACAGATCCCGGTCGCCGGTGACGATGTCGACCGGGCCGGTGGCCCGCGCGGTGAACGTGCCGATCACGTCGTCCGCCTCGTAGTCCGCGACGCCCACCCGGGCGATGCCGAGCGCGTCGAGGACCGCCTCGATCACCGGCACCTGTGGGGACAGGGTGTCCGGCACCTCTTCCGCGTCCGGTCCGCTCTCGCGCTCCTCGGCCACCCGGTGCGCCTTGTACGTGGGGATCAGCTCGACCCGCCACCGGGGGCGCCAGTCGGCGTCCATGCAGGCCACCAGGTGGGTGGGGCGGTGGTCCCGGACCAGGCGTTCGATGAATTCCAGCAGCCCGCGCACCGCGTTCACCGGTGTGCCGTCCGGGGCCTTCACGGACTCCGGGACGCCGAAATAGGCGCGGAAGTAGAGCGAGGCGGTGTCGAGGAGCATCAGCTGTCCGGTCACGTTCGCATCATGCCGCACGGCACTGACAGCGGGCGCGGGGGCGCGGGCGGGACGCGGGGCCACCCCGGTCCGGCGCGGGAGGTCGCCCGGAAGATCAGATCCGGCGCGGGAAGCCGCCCTGAAGGTCAACTCCCACCTCAAATCAAGACCCGCCCCCTGTGAGCCGGACCACATTTCGTTTGGCCGGAGAGACCAGGGGCAGGCGCCGCCTCGGAGTGATGCCGGTTGCAGCTTCAACCGCCGCGAGGCCCGGCGTCGCTCCATTGTCCTTGCCCCCGAGACAAGAGGTTCGCGTGTCATCCAGGCTTGAGGCCGAGCACCTGTACAAGGTGTTCGGGAGACGACCGGCTGTTTCCGTACAACGGCTCCGCGACGGAGCCGACCGGGAGGAGTTGCGCGCCGACGGCACCACGGCCGCCGTGATCGACGCCTCCTTCACCGTGGAACCCGGTCAGATCTTCGTGGTCATGGGGCTGTCGGGATCCGGCAAGTCCACCCTGCTGCGCATGCTCAACGGGCTGCTGGAGCCGACCGCGGGCGCCGTCCGCTTCGACGGGCAGGACCTCACCGGGCTCACCCCGCGCGCGCTGCGTGCCGTACGGGCCCGGAAGATCAGCATGGTCTTCCAGCATTTCGCGCTCTTCCCGCACCGCAGTGTGCTGGAGAACGCCGGCTACGGACTCGCCGTGCAGGGCGTGGCCCGGGCGGAGCGGGAGCGGCGCGCCGCCGAGGCCCTCGCCCTCACCGGCCTCGAAGGCTGGGAGAAGTCCTGGCCGGACGAGCTGTCCGGCGGTATGCAGCAGCGCGTCGGCCTCGCCCGCGCGCTCGCCACCAACGCCGATCTGCTGCTGATGGACGAGTCCTTCAGCGCCCTGGACCCGCTGATCCGCCGGGACATGCAGGACCAGTTGCTGACCCTTCAGCGCACCCTGAAGAAGACCATCGTCTTCATCACCCACGACCTCAACGAGGCCATGCGCCTCGGTGACCGCATCGCCGTCATGCGGGACGGCGAGATCGTGCAGAACGGCACCGCCGAGGACATCCTGCTGCGCCCGGCCAATGACTACGTCGCCTCCTTCATCCAGGACGTCGACCGCTCGCGCGTGCTGACCGCCGAGGCCGTCATGGACACCGAGCTGCGCGGCGACGAGGCCGACTGCCGCTGTCCCACCGCCGCCCCCGGCACCCCGTTCAACGAGCTGTGCGCGCTCAGCGCCCGGCTGCCGCACCCCGTGGCCGTGCTCAAGGACCGCGAGCTGGTCGGCGTGGTCCCCCGGCAGCGGCTGGTGGCCCTCGTCGGGGACGAGCGGGGGCCGGTCGAGCCCTGCGGAACCCCACGCGGCCCAAGCGGCCAGGGCGGCCCAAGCAGCCCGGGCGGTCCAAGCAGCCCAGGCGACCCACACGACCCAAGCGACCCACGCGGCAAAGGAGACCGACCCGGCCGCGAGGACCAGGGCGGCGAGAAGGTGATCGCCCGTGCCTAGAGTCCCCTTCGGCGACTGGGTCAACAGCACCGTGGACTGGCTGCTGGACAACGTTGCCTGGCTGTTCGACTTCCTGAAATCCGTCTTCCTGGGCGTCTACGACGGCATCGACGCCGTCCTCCAGGCCCCCCAGCCCCTGCTCCTCGCCGCCATCTTCGCCGTGATCGCCTTCTGGCTGCGCGGCACCCTCGCCGGGGTGCTCTCCTTCGCCGGCTTCGCGTTCATCGACTCCCTGGGGCTGTGGGAGAACGCGATGATGACCCTCTCGCTGGTCCTCGTCGCCACCCTGATCGCCCTGCTGATCTCGGTGCCGGTCGGCATCTGGGCCGCCCGCTCCGAACGGGTCGGCGGGCTGGTCCGCCCGGTCCTCGACTTCATGCAGACGCTGCCCGCGATGATCTACCTCATCCCGGCGATCCTCTTCTTCGGCAGCGGCGCCCCGGCCGGCATCGTCGCCACCCTGATCTTCGCGCTCGCCCCCGGCGTCCGGATGACCGAACTCGGCATCCGCCAGGTCGACAAGGACCTGGTCGAGGCCGCCGAGGCGTTCGGCACCAGCCGCCGCGACATCCTGCTCCGGGTCCAGCTGCCGCTCGCCCTGCCGACCGTCATGGCCGGCGTCAACCAGGTGATCATGCTGGGCCTGTCCATGGCCGCCATCGCCGGCATGGTCGGCGCCGACGGCCTCGGCGCCGATGTCAACGAGGCCCTGGGCCAGCTCAACGTCGGCCTCGGCTCCGAGGCGGGCGTCGCCATCGTCATCCTCGCGATCTACCTCGACCG
Organism: Streptomyces sp. NPDC059477; assembly: GCF_042749375.1. Classification (NCBI taxonomy): domain Bacteria; kingdom Bacillati; phylum Actinomycetota; class Actinomycetes; order Kitasatosporales; family Streptomycetaceae; genus Streptomyces; species Streptomyces sp. NPDC059477. The sequence continues at coordinate 4,399 of NZ_JBHYUG010000050.1, forward strand.
GATGACCGGCGCGCTCGGCACCCAGGTCTCCCCGATGGCCCGCCGCGCCGCCGCCCGCGCCCGTGCCGCGCACACCGCGCCCGCCGTCAAGGTCTGGCACTACCGCCCCCGCCCGGCCGCCGCCATGGCCGGAGTCCTGGTCCTCGCCCTGGTGGCGGGCGGCCTCGGTATCTTCGGCGGCGGCAAGAGCGCCCCCGGCACGGCCGACGCCGCCGACGCGCGGAACGTCGGCCAGGGCGAGAAGCTCTCCATCGGCTACATCCCCTGGGACGAAGGCGTCGCCTCCACCTTCCTGTGGAAGGAGATCCTGGAGCGGCGCGGCTACGAGGTCGAGGCCAAGCAACTGGACGCCGGGCCGATGTATACGTCCCTGGCGGCCGGGGACATCGACTTCGAGACCAATTCCTGGCTGCCCACCACCCATGAGCAGTACTGGGAGAAGTACGGCGACCGGCTCGAAGACCTGGGCTCCTGGTACGACGAGACCTCCCTGGAACTGACCGTCCCCAGCTACATGGAGGACATCGACTCCCTGGAGGACCTCAAGGGCCGGGCCGACCAGTTCGGCGGGAAGATCACCGGCATCGAGGCCAGCGCCGGTGAGATGGCACTGCTGAAGAGCAAGATCCTCAAGGAGTACGGCCTGGAGGGCGAGTACCGGGTCGTCGACAGCTCCACCCCGGCGATGCTCGCCGAGCTGAAGCGGGCGTACGCCAAGCAGGAACCGATCGTCGTCACCCTCTGGTCGCCGCACTGGGCGTACAACGACTACGACCTGAAGAAGCTCAAGGACCCCAAGGGCGCCTGGGGTTCCGGCGACGGGGTGCACCTGCTCTCCCGCCAGGGCTTCACCGCCGAGCACCCGGCCGTCGCGCAGTGGCTGCGTGACTTCACCATGACGGAGGAGCAGCTCACCGGCCTGGAGGCCGAGATCAACAAGGCGGGCAAGGGCGACCAGCAGCAGGCCGTGCGCACCTGGCTGGAGCAGAACCCGGGCCTTGTCGACACCTACGCGCCCGTACCGGACACCGGCGCTCCGGGAACACCGGACAAGGCGGGATGACCCCCACGTGACCGTCCCGCCGGTCGGCCCCGCCCGGTAGCCCTGCCGATGCCGTGCCGATGCCCTGCCGAAAAGTCACGGCAAGAATCCGGCCAATCACGGAGTGCCACCACCAGGCGTCAACCGGCGCACGAATGTCCAGGAATCCGGCGCGAAGCCCTGCCGCACGCGCCGGACCGGCCCCTCCACGCCGCACGCGATCCCGCGAAATGGCGTGAATCGAGGGGCCGGACCTCGGACAATGTGTCGGCGATATGACGGCCACCCGAAACGGTTTGCCGAACATGCGTAGGGTGCAGAGAACTCATCAGAAGAGGACTCGTCACCGGCAGAGGACTCGTCACCGCGAGAAGGGGACCCGTCACCGCCGGAAGCGGACTCGTCACAGAAGAGAACTCGTCGCAGGATGGACCGAAGCACCCGGACCGACGCGCGAAGGAGGGAGCCGGAGCGATGGGCGACCACAAAGAACAGCCCCTGCGGGTGGGCGCGGCCGTGCGGCGCCGCCGCCGGGCCCTGGACCTGACCCTCGCCGTCGTGGCCGAGCGCAGCGGCCTGTCGGTGCCCTTCCTCAGCCAGGTCGAGAACGACCGGGCGCGGCCCAGCCGCAGCTCCCTGGAGAAGGTCGCGGACGCCCTGCGCACCACCGCCGTCGAACTGCTCGCCGCCGCCGACCCCGCGTGCAGCGTGGACGTGGTGCGCGCGGAGCAGGCCGAACCGGTGACCGGGCCCCGGGTGCGTTCCCTGGTACGCGGTCATCACCAGATGCAGGCGTCCGAGTTCACCGGCGACCACGAGGCGGGCCGCGAATTCCAGCACCGCAACGACCAGTTGCTGTACGTGGCCGACGGCGCCGTCGAGATCGAGGCCGAGGGCCGGGTCCACCGCCTGGGCCGCGCCGACTCGCTGTATCTCACCGGCGGTGTCCGGCACCGCTGGCGGGCCACCGAGCCGGATACCCGCGTCCTGGTCGTCGCCGTGTCCGAGCACATCGAGGCCGTCGAGGACCGGCCCTGAGGGCCCCGCAGCCGTCGGGGATGATGCGGGTATGCCGCTGCGTGTCGTCTCTCTGGTGCCCTCGCTGACGGAGGCCGTCGCCGTCTCCCTGCCCGGTGTCCTGGCCGGCGCCACCGACTGGTGCTCCCACCCGCCCGACCTGGCCGTGACCCGCGTACGGGGCACCAAGAACCCCGACGTGGCGCGGATCGTCGCCCTCGCCCCCGATCTGGTGATCGCCAACGAGGAGGAGAACCGCGAGCCCGACCTGGCCGCCCTGCGCGCCGCCGGGATCGAGGTCCTGGTCGCCGAGGTGCGCACGGTACCGCAGGCGTTCACCGAACTCGCCCGCGTCCTTGCCGCCTGCGGCGCCCCCGCCCGGCCGCGCTGGCTGGACGAGGCCGAGGCCGCCTGGGCGGCGCTGCCCGCGCCCGGCCACCGCAGAACCGCCGTCGTGCCGATCTGGCGGCGCCCCTGGATGGTCCTGGGCCGCGACACCTTCGCCGGGGACATCCTGGCCCGCCTCGGCGTGGACCACCTGCACGCCGCCCACGCCGAGCGCTACCCGAAGATCCCGCTGCCCGAGCTGCTGGCCGCCAAGCCCGACCTCGTGGTCCTCCCGGACGAGCCGTACCGCTTCACCGCCGACGACGGCCCCGAAGCCTTCCCCGGCATGCCCTGCGCCCTGGTCGACGGACGCCGGCTGACCTGGTACGGCCCCTCCCTCAGCGAGGCCCCGCGGCTGCTGGGGCAGGCGCTGCGAGCAGCGCTCCGCTGAGCACGCCCCGTACGGTGTGCGCGGCGGCGGTGAGCCAGGCGGTGACCAGCACCGCGTACAGCAGCACGGCGAGCACGTCGAAGGCGAGGAGCCCGGTGTGCCGGGCCAGTGCCGCGGCCCCCGTGACACAGGTGCCCACCGGGAACGTGAACGCCCACCACGTCATCGCGAAGCGCAGCCCCCGCCGGCGCGCCCGCACCACGAAGGCCGCCGCCAGGACGAACCAGAGCAGCGCGAACCCCATGACCGGCACCCCGTACAGCACCGCGAACACCCCGAACCCGGCCGCGTACGGCTCCGGTACGACCCCCGGGGCGACGTCCGCGAACTGCCCGGCGGCGGTCGTGGACTGCCCCAGCGGGCCCAGCACCAGGAACAGCGCCGGAACCAGGGCGGGCGGCGGCGGACCGCCGGTGAGCAGCCGGGCGAAGATCAGTGGCAGCGTCAGCAGCGTCGCCAGCAGGCTCAGCCCGAACAGCGCCACACACGCCAGCAACAGCGTCGCGCGCGGCTGGCCGGGCGGCAGATGCGGCACCAGCAGCGGCCCGAGCGCCGCCGACACCATCGGCGCGACCAGCGGCAGCAGCCACACCCCACTGGCCTGCCCCGGCTCGACCCGATGCCGTACGGCCATCAGATACGGGACGGTGACCGCCGCCACCAGCCCGATCGCCGTACCGGCCGTGAACAGCACGGCGTCCAGGGTGACCGCTGCCGTGGTGCCGATCCAGTCGGCGCCGACGGTCACCGCCCCGCCGCCGACCGCCAGCAGGGCCATCGCCAGACAGCCGTAGAAGGGGGCCATGGCGGGGTCGAGGAGATGCGCGCGGGCCTGGTCGGCGTGGTGCCGCCAGTGCAGGGCCCGCGCGCCGAGCAGCGTCAGGAGCAGCAGCAGCGACAGCGCCCATACGGCGGCGCACAGGGTGCGCAGGCCGGGGACGTGGACGGGCAGCGCGGCGCCGGCGGTGGCGACGATGGCGGTGCCCATGACGGCGGCGTACCAGTTGGGCCCGAGATGACGGACGGCCCGCGCGCGGACCCGGCCCGGGGTGACGGGGACGGGCAGGGGACGGACTGCGGTGACCATGTCCCCACGGTCGCGCCGCCGGGCCCCCGCCACCAGGGACTACGCCTCTATGGGGACATAAGCTGGAGTTATGAGCAGCATGGAGAGTGTGGAGGGTACGGAGGGCCGGGACGCGGACCATCGTCCGGTGCCGGGCGCGCTGGCCCATCGGGTGCCGGATCTCGGGGCGCTGGAACTGCTGCTGGCGGTGGCCCGGCTCGGCAGCCTCGGCGCGGCGGCCCGCGAGACGGGGGTGAGCCAGCCCGCCGCCAGCAGCCGGCTGCGCTCGATGGAACGCCAGCTCGGTGTGGCCCTGCTCGACCGGTCGCCGCGCGGCTCCCGGCTCACCGACGCGGGCGCGCTGGTGACCGACTGGGCGCGCCGGGTGGTGGAGGCGGCGGAGGCGTTCGACGCGGGGGCGCAGGCGCTGCGGGACCGCCGTGACTCCCGGCTGCGGGTGGCCGCCAGCATGACCATCGCCGAGTATCTGCTGCCGGGCTGGCTGCTGGCGCTGCGCGCCCAGCGCCCCGACACGGCCGTGTCGCTGCTCGCGGGCAACTCGGCGACGGTCGCCGAACGGCTGCTCGCCGACGAGGCCGACCTGGGCTTCGTGGAGGGGCTGTCCGTGCCGTCCGGCCTGGACTCCGTGGTGGTGGCCCACGACCACCTGGTGGTCGTCACGGCCCCCACCCACCCGTGGGCCCGCCGCCGCACCCCCCTGTCCCCGGCGGAACTCGCCGCCACCCCGCTGGTCCTGCGCGAACAGGGCTCGGGCACCCGCCAGGTCCTGGACGCGGCCCTGGGCGGTCTGGCCCGCCCGCTGCTGGAACTCTCCTCCACGACGGCCGTGAAGTCCTCCGCGGTGGGCGGCGCGGGCCCGGCGGTCCTGAGCGAACTGGCGGTACTGGAGGAACTGACCACCAGACGCCTGACGAGCGTCCCGGTGGCCGGAGTCCGCCTCCGCAGAGACCTGAGAGCGGTCTGGCGAACAGGCCACCGCCCCACAGGCCCGGCCCGAGACCTCCTGACATTGACAAGAACCCGCACGCCAACGCCCTGAGCACCTTTGCCGGGAACCTTGACAGTGGCTCGCACACCAACGCCGCAAAGGGGCGCGGGGAACTGCGCGAGCAACCACCGACAACCCGCACCCGCCATCCAGCAGGCCCCCCCGAGCTAGAAGGCGCCCCCCGAGCCGGCAGCCGCCACAAGCGCCCGCATGACCCGCACGTCCTCCCCCATCTCCGGATGCCACTGCACCCCCAGCACCCACCCCTCCCCGGGCGACTCCACCGCCTCCACCACCCCATCCTCCGCATACGCCGACACCACCAGCCCCGCCCCCACCCGCCCCACGGCCTGATGATGATGCGTCGGCACCTCCACCACCTCCGGAACCACCGACGCGTACAGCGTCCCCGCCACCGGCTCCACGACATGCGACCCGAACACCCCAGGCCGCTCGGCGTGCCCGTCGAGATGCTGGACGAGCGTCCCCCCGACGGCGACGTTCAGCAGCTGCATCCCCCGGCAGATCCCCAGCAGCGGCACGCCGGAGGCCAGCGCGGCGTCGATCAGCGCCAGCTCCCACGCGTCCCGCTCCGGCGCCGGCGGCCCGGTCCGCGGGTCCCGCTGTGCCCCGTACCGCGCCGGGTCGACATCCGGCCCGCCCGCGATCACCAGCCCGTCCAGCCGGGCCACGGCCGCCGCCGCGTGCTCGGGCGCGTCCGGCGGCAGCATCGCCGCGAGCCCGCCCGCGCGCTGGATCAGCCGCGGGTACCCGGCGTGCAGCAGCGCCGCCGGCCACTCCCAGACGCCCCAGCGCACGCCGGACTCCAGATACGTACTGACGCCGATCAACGGCCTGCCGGTCATCGGTCCTCCCACCGCTCCACACACCCCCAATGGATCACCCTCACACCTTTGCCCGAAGGGACCCTCGAAGGCAAGGACACAACCACCGCCCCCGCTCCGGAGGACCCCCCCACCTCAGGCCAGAAACCCCCGCAGCAGCGCAGCCGTCCCCGCGCAGTGCTCCCGCATGATCTCCCGGGCGGCGTCCGCGTCCCCGTCGAGCACGGCCTCCACCACCGCCGCGTGCTGCCGCTGGGAGTGCTCCAGGTTGCGCACCAGCAGCGGGATACAGTCCAGCAGGTCGTTCACCGCGGCCCGGACCGCCGCGTACTGCGCGGTCAGCGACGGCGACCCGGACAGCTCGGCCAGCGCCAGATGGAACAGGGTGTCCAGCCGGCGGTACTCGCCCAGCGGAGCGTCCCGCGTGCGGGTGAGCGCCGCCCGCAGCCGGGCCGCGCCCGCCTCGCTCAGCCCGTGCGCCGCGCACAGCCCCGCCGCGCCCGTCTCCAGCACCTCCCGGAAGCGCAGCACGTCCTCGATGTCGGCCTCGGCGATCCGCCGCCGCAACTCGTCCTCGCCCCCGGACTCCATGCGCGCCAGCACGAACGTGCCGCCGTACCGCCCGCGCCGCGACTCGATCAGACCCTGGTCCTGGAGCACCTTCAGAACCTCCCGCAGGGTCACCCGGCTGATCCCGAGCCGCTCCGCCAGCTCCCGCTCGGCGGGCAGCCGGCCCCCGGCCGGGACCAGCCCGAGCCGGACGACCTGGAGAATCTGCTCCAGCGCCTCCTCGAAGCCGTTGCCCGCCCGCACCGGCCGCAGCACCGGCGTCAACCGGTCGACGGGTGCGTTCGCACGATTCACCGGCATGTGGCCGTGCCCCCTTCCCAAGCAATGGTCTCCCGCAATACCTTATGGCTCCGGCCGACCGAAGACTCCTCAAGAACCCCAAGGAGGCTCTCCCGTGGCAGACCGCACACCCCCGCTGAGCATCGAGGAACTGCACGCCCTCGTCGCGACGGGTGACGTCGACACCGTGGTCCTGGCCTTCCCCGATATGCAAGGGCGCCTCCAGGGCAAGCGGTTCGCGGCGCGCTTCTTCCTCGACGAGGTTCTCCAGCACGGCACCGAGGGCTGCAACTACCTCCTCGCCGTCGACGCCGACATGAACACGGTCGACGGCTACGCCATGTCGTCCTGGGACCGCGGCTACGGCGACTTCGCCATGTACCCGGACCTCGGGACCCTGCGCCGGGTCCCCTGGAACGAGGGCACCGCCCTGGTGATCGCCGACCTCGCCTGGGCCGACGGCACCCCCGTCGTCGCCGCGCCCCGGCAGATCCTGCGCCGCCAGCTCGACCGGCTCGCCGCGCTCGGCCTGACCGCCCAGGTCGGCACCGAGCTGGAGTTCATCGTCTTCAAGGACACCTACGAGCAGGCGTGGGACGCCCACTACCGCGACCTGACCCCGGCCAACCAGTACAACATCGACTACTCCGTCCTCGGCACCGGCCGCATCGAACCCCTGCTGCGCCGCATCCGCAACGACATGACCGCCGCCGGCCTCATCGTCGAATCCGCCAAGGGCGAGTGCAATCCCGGCCAGCACGAGATCGTCTTCCGCTACGACGACGCCCTCGTCACCTGCGACCAGCACGCCATCTACAAGACCGGCGCCAAGGAGATCGCCTCCCAGCAGGGCGTCTCCCTGACCTTCATGGCCAAGTACAACGAGCGCGAGGGCAACTCCTGCCACATCCATCTCTCGCTCACCGACCCCACCGGCACCAACGCGATGACCGGCGGCCCCACCGACCCCGGCGGCATGTCCGAGGTCATGCGGCACTTCCTCGCCGGACAACTGGCCGCCCTGCGCGAGTTCGCGCTCCTGTACGCGCCGAACATCAACTCGTACAAAAGGTTCCAGCCCGGCTCCTTCGCGCCGACCGCGATCGCCTGGGGGCACGACAACCGCACCTGTGCGCTGCGGGTCGTCGGACACGGCCCCTCCACCCGCTTCGAGAACCGGGTCCCCGGCGGTGACGTCAACCCGCATCTCGCCGTCGCGGGCATGGTCGCCGCCGGTCTGTACGGCATCGAGCACCGGCTCGAACTCACCGACGCCTGCGCCGGCAACGCCTACACCGCCGACTACCCGCACGTCCCCACCACCCTGCGCGAGGCCGCCGACCTCTGGGAGCACAGCGCGCTCGCCCGCGCCGCCTTCGGGGACGAGGTCGTCGACCACTACCGCAACATGGCCCGCGTCGAACTGGACGCCTTCGACGCCGCAGTCACCGACTGGGAGCTGCGCCGCTCCTTCGAACGCATGTGAGGCCCCCTTGCCCGACGAACTCCCCCTCCAGGTGCTGAACCCCGCCACCGAGGACGTCATCGCGACCGTCCCCGCGGCCTCCGCCGCCGATGTCGACCGGGCCGTCGGCCGTGCCGCCCGCGCCCAGTCCCGCTGGGCCGCCCTCGCCCCGGGGGACCGCGCCCGGCTGCTGCGCCGGTTCGCCGCCGCCGTCGACGACCACCTCGAAGAACTCGCCCGGCTGGAGGTCCGCGAGGCCGGGCACGTCCTCGGCAACGCCCGCTGGGAGGCGGGCAACGTCCGTGATCTGCTCGACTACGCGGCAGGGGGAGTCGAACGGCTGACCGGCCGCCAGATCCCGGTCCCGGGCGGCCTGGACGTCACCTTCCTCGAACCCCTCGGCGTCGTCGGCGTGATCGCCCCCTGGAACTTCCCGATGCCGATCGCCGCCTGGGGCACCGCCCCCGCCCTCGCGGCCGGCAACGCGGTGATCCTCAAGCCCGCCGAGACCACTCCGCTCACCGCCCTGCGCCTCGCCGAACTCGCCCTCGCCGCCGGCCTGCCCGAGGGCCTCTTCCAGGTGCTGCCCGGCCACGGGCCCGTCGCGGGCAACGCGCTCGTCGAACACCCCGGCGTCGCCAAGATCGTCTTCACCGGCTCCACGGCCGTCGGCCGCCATGTCCTTGCGAAGGGCTCGGCCCACCTCAAGCGGGTCACCCTGGAACTCGGCGGCAAGAGCCCCAACATCGTCTTCGCGGACGCCGACCTGGAAGCCGCCGCAGCCGCCGCGCCCATGTCGTTCCTCGACAACTCCGGCCAGGACTGCTGCGCCCGCACCCGCATCCTCGTCCAGCGCACGGTCCACGACCGCTTCCTCGCCCTGCTCGCCCCGGCCGTCGAGGGCGTCACGGTCGGCGACCCGGCCGAACCCGGCACCGACATGGGCCCGCTGATCTCCCGGGCCCAGCTGGACCGGGTCCGTTCCTACGTCACCCCCGAGCCGGCCGGCATCCGCGGCAAGGCCCCCGAGGGCCCCGGCTTCTGGTTCCCGCCGACCGTCCTGACCGGCGTCGACCCGGCCGCGCGCGTCGCCACCGAGGAGGTCTTCGGCCCGGTCGCCGTCGTCCTGCCCTTCGAGGACGAGGCCGACGCCGTCCGCCTCGCCAACGCCACGGACTACGGCCTGTCCGGCTCCATCTGGACCCGGGACGTCGGCCGCGCGCTGCGCGTCTCGCAGGCCGTGCGCGCGGGCAACCTGTCCGTCAACTCGCACTCCAGCGTCCGCTACTGGACCCCGTTCGGCGGCTTCAAACAGTCCGGCATCGGCCGCGAGCTGGGCCCGGACGCGCTCACCGCCTTCACCGAGACCAAGAACGTCTTCATCAGCAACGGCTGATCAGCACCGTGACGATCGATCAGCACCGCCTCATGACCACGGAGGACCCCGCACAGTGACCGAAGACAGCATCTGCCGCCGCCTCGTGGGCCGTACGGCCGTCATCACCGGAGCCGGCAGCGGCATCGGCCTCGCCACCGCCCGCCGCCTCGCCGCCGAGGGCGCGCACGTCGTCTGCGCCGACATCGACGAGACGAGCGGCAGGGCCGCCGCCGACGCGGTGGGCGGCCTCTTCGTCAAGGCCGACGTCACCGACCCCGAGCAGGTCGAGGCCCTGTTCAAGGCGGCGTACGACACCTACGGCAGCGTCGACATCGCCTTCAACAACGCCGGGATCTCCCCGCCCGACGACGACTCCATCCTGGACACCGGCCTGGAGGCGTGGAAGCGGGTCCAGGAGGTCAACCTCACCTCCGTCTACCTGTGCTGCAAGGCCGCCCTCCCCTACATGCGGCGCCAGGGCAAGGGCTCCATCATCAACACCGCGTCGTTCGTGGCCCGGATGGGCGCCGCCACCAGCCAGATCTCCTACACCGCGTCCAAGGGCGGCGTTCTCGCCATGTCCCGCGAACTGGGCGTGCAGTTCGCCCGCGAGGGCATCCGCGTCAACGCGCTGTGCCCCGGCCCGGTCAACACCCCGCTGCTGCGGGAGCTGTTCGCCAAGGACCCCGAGCGGGCCGCGCGCCGCCTGGTGCACATCCCCGTCGGCCGGTTCGCCGAGGCCGACGAGATCGCCGCCGCCGTCGCCTTCCTGGCCAGCGACGACTCCTCGTTCGTCAACGCCACCGACTTCCTGGTGGACGGCGGGATCTCGGGAGCGTACGTCACACCCCTGTAGCCCGCCCGCGCCGCGGGGCCCGCGGTCGTCCTACAGTGCCGGGGTGAGCACCTCACCGCCGCCCGGCTGGTACCACGATCCGTCGGCCCCGCACCTCGAACGATGGTGGGACGGCACGGCCTGGACCGACCACTGGCGGCAGCCGGAGCCCGCACCGCACCCGACGCACGAGCACCCGGCGTTCGGTTCCCCGGCCGGGCCCCCGCCCATCGGTGGCGAGTCCGCGCGGGCCAAGGCCATCGCCATGACCGTCGCGGGCGCGGTCCTGGTCACCGTCATCGTCACCGGCGCCCTCGTCCTGCGCGACGCCGACACCGGCGGCGACACCCAGGTGCAGCCCGTCCCCGCCCCCACGGCCACCGGGAGCGGCCCGGCCCCGTCGCCCGGCGTGGTCGTGGACCACCTCAACGGGCTCACCTTCCCGGTCCTGGACGGCTGGCGGCCCGCCGGGAGCGGGCTGCCGGAGCACTCCGTGCTGCACACCGACGGCAGCTACGACTGCCCCGGCGAGGGCTCGGTGTGCCGCCACGGCACGGTCACGTCCCGCACGGTCACCGAGAACGAGGAGACCTCGCCGGAGGCCCTCGCCCGGGCCGACATCGACCACGCCGCCGACGAGGCGTACGACCGCGACGCGATCGGCCGGCGCCCCTTCGGCGGCATCGAGTCGCACCGGGAGATCGCCGCCGGGCCGGCCACGGTGGCGGGCCGCGCCGGGTACTACGTGCGCTGGCGGGTCGAGACGGCCCTCGGGCCGGGCGGCTACGTGCAGTCCCTCGCGTTCCCGTCCAGCACCGGCACCGAGGCCCCGGTCGTCGTCCGGTACATCTTCGACGCGGGCCAGGACGCCCCGCCGCTCACCGACATGGACCGGATCACCGAGGGCATCCGCCCGACCGGCGGGGCGCAGTCCTAGGGCGAACAGCAGCCGTCAGAGGAACGTCCGGCCCTCGCCCCGGTACGTCGGTACGGTCGCCGTCACCGCGCCCCCCTCCACCAGGTGCAGCGTCTCGAACCGCTCGCACACCTCCCCGGCCTTGGCGTGCCGGAACCACACCTTGTCGCCGATCAGCAGATCGTCGGCCGGTGCGCCCAGCAGCGGCGTCTGCACCTCGCCGGGCCCCTCCTGGGCGTCGTAGCGCAGCCCCTGGGGGAGATACGGCACCGGAAGCCGGTCGCGGCCGACCGGCCCCGACGCCGGATAGCCGCCGCCGAGCACCGTCACCACCCCGACGCCGGGCCGGCGTACGACCGGCAGCGCGAACAGGGCGGCGGGGCGCCCGCTGAAGGACGTGTAGTTGTCGAACAGCCGCGGCACGTACAGCCCCGACCCGGCCGCGATCTCGGTCACCGCGTCCTCGGCCGCCGTGTACTGCACACTGCCGGTGCCCCCGCCGTTGACGAACTCCAGGTCCGGCACCACCGCCCGCACCGCCCGCACCACCGCGGCCCGCCGCTCGGCCAGTTCCCGGCGCGCGGCGGCCTGCATCAGCCGCACCGCCCGGGAGCGCACCGGCCGCCCGGCGACCAGGTCGCCCACGCCGGCCACATGACCCTCGTAGCCCATGATTCCGACGACCGCGAAGCCCGGTCGCCGGGTCACCGCCCGGGCCAGGTCGGCGACTTGGGCGGGGGAGTGCAGCGGGGAGCGCCGGGCGCCGATCCGCACGCGTCCCCCGAGCAGCCGCAGCGAGGTGTCCAACTCCAGGCAGACCCGCACGACTTCGCGTCCGCCCGCGCGCGAGGCGTCGATCAGATCGAGCTGCGCCGGGTCGTCGACCATCACCGTGACGGCGGCGGCGAGCTTGGGATCGCCCGCGAGTTCGGCGAACCGGGCCCGGTCCGCCGACGGATACGCCAGCAGTACGTCATCGAAGCCGGAGCGGGCGAGCCACAGCGACTCGGCGAGCGTGAACGACATGATGCCCGCGAACCCGTCCTTGGCCAGCGCCCGTTCGAGCAGGGCCCGGCAGCGGACGGACTTGCTGGCGACCCGGACCGGTTTGCCGCCCGCCCGGCGCAGCAGGTCGTCCGCGTTGGCGTCGAAGGCCTCCAGGTCCACGATCGCGAACGGGGCGTCGAGATGAGCGGTGGCCCGGTCGTAGCGGGCCCGGTCGGCGGCTCGTGCGGTCATGGGACGAAGCCTGCCAGACCCGATTACCGCAGGGTAGGGGGACGTTCCGGGCAGATGCCCCGGGGGCGCGGACTGGTTCCCGTTCGAGCGCGGTCAGCCCGTAGAGTGACGCGCACGCACCGGGAACGCCTCCGCTCGCGTAGGTGTACGGGGATGGCGGTCCGGTCGTGCGGGTATGCGTGCCCGGGGAGGACGCACGGGCACGCGCGTACGACGCGGGTACGAGCGTCCGAGGGCCCAGAACATGAGGAATCGGGGGGCGCATGAGCACGGAAGCACGACGCCCCCCGGTCCCCGACCCGCCCCCGACGCACTCGAACACCCCGCCCCCGGCCGAGTCCCCCCCGAGCGAGCCACTCGCCTCCCCGGGCCGCCCGACGCCCCCTCCCACGCCCCCCGAAGCCACCCCTCCGCGCGGCAACGCCTGGACCCGACCCCCGGTAGACGGCTCGACCGGCCGTGACCGCGCGCCGGGCCCGCCCGCCCGCGAAACCGGCGTCGGCTCGGCTCACCGGGACGGCACCACCCCGAGCGACGGTGACGCCACGCCGCTGGGCGCACGCGGGGGCGTCCCCGCACCCACCGGCAACGCCTGGACCCGACCCCCGGTAGACGGCTCGACCGGCCTCGACCGCGTGCCGGTCCCGCCCGCCCCCGAGCCCGGCGCCCGGTCCGGCCACCGGGAGGGCATCCCCCCGGAGGACCATGGCCCCGCACCTGCGCCCCCGAGGCCGACCGGCGCTCCCCTCACCCCACCCGACGGCGACGGCCCTCCAGGCTCCCTCACCCATCGGACCGGCGCCGGGCCCGACCAACCGGGCCGCCAGGCCCCTCCCGACCGCGACGGGACCCCAGCCTTCCCCGCCCGCCGGACGGGCCTCGGGCCAGGCGAACAGGGCCGTCCCGCCCAGCCCGACGGCGACGGGACCGCAACCTCGTCCGCCCGCCGGACGGGCCTCGGGCCAGACCGACCGGGCCGTCAGGCCCCTCCCCACCGCGACGGGTCCCCGACCTCCCCGGTCCGCCCGACCGGCCTCGGGCCAGACCAACAGTTCCTCCCCGCCCAGCCCCACCGTGACGGGACCCCGACCTCCCCCGACCGCCCGACCGGCCTCGGACCAGCCCAACAGCACCACCCCACCCCACCCCACCGCGAGGCCACTCCGCCCTCCGCCGCCCCCGAGCCCGGCGTCGGGCCAGAGCCCCGGAACCTCCCCCCGCCCCCCGCAAGCCCCTTCGCGCCACCCCCGCCCGTCGCCTCCGCGCGCTTTCCGGACCGGGCACCGCACCGACCGCACCTCCACGCCGAGACGCCCGGCGGGCTGACCGGACGGCTGCGCCCCCTCGCGCCGGACGCCGAGCACGGCGTACGCCCGCACCGGTTTCCCGGGCCGGGGGACGCCCCGGACCCCGCCCTCGCCTGGAGCGCGCTGCCCGGCGGGCGGCCGGTGGTCAGTTTCGGGCGGCCCGAGGGGTACGACGGGGACGCGCGTCCCCGGCCGCTCGGGCGGCGGCTGCGCAGCCGTACCGTCGCCGCCGCCTCCTGCCTGGTGCTCGGGCTCGGACTGATCGGCGGCGCGCTCACCGGCAGTTGGCTCGCCGGGGATTCGGAGGCACGGGAGCGGGACGCGTACGCCACCGCCGGTGACATGTGGCACAGCGTCCCCGTCGACCGGCTCTTCCCGCCCGGCGTCGACGGCCAGGGCGCGGGCCCCGGCGGCGCCGACCGCACCTGGACCCGGATCGCCGTGGCACCGGACGGCGGCTGCTCCGACGCCTTCGACCCGCTGCTGCGCCAGGCGCTCGCCCCCGTCGGCTGCGAACGGCTGCTGCGCGCCACCTACACCGACGCCACCCAGAGCTTCGTGACCACCGTCGGCCTGCTCTTCACCGACGCCGACGCCACCGCGATGCGCGCACTGGCCCAGCGTTTCGAGGACGAGGGCCTGGAGGACCGTACCGACCTCATGCCCCGCCCGTACGCCGCCGAGGACACCCCCGCGGCCGGCTTCGGCGACGCCCAGCGGGCCTCCTGGACCATCCATGTGCTCACCGACGCGCCCGTCGTCGTCTACTCCGTGAGCGGCTGGGCCGACGGCCGCGAGGCCGGCGCCCCGCAGCCCGCCGCCGAGGCCGTCAAGGCCGACGCGGCCACCGACCCCGCCCAGGCGGGCCTCGGCCACGAGGCCAAGGGCCTCGCCGACCGCGTCGAACGGGCCCTGCGAAAGAACGTCACCTCACCCTCGGAGCAGCCGTCATGAGCCGCCGTACGCACGGCGGGCGGACGACCGGCCGGGCCGGACCGCTCGCCGTCCTGCTCGCCGCCGCGGTCATCCTCGTACCGCCCAGCACCGCGCACGCCGACAGCATCCGCGCCCAGCAGTGGGCCCTGGAGGCCATGCACACCGAGGAGGCGTGGCGCACCACCCAGGGCGAGGGCATCACCGTCGCCGTCCTGGACACCGGCGTCGACGCCGACCACCCCGACCTCGTCGGCAACGTCCTGACCGGCAAGGACATGGTCGGCTTCGGCGCCGAGCAGGGCGACCGCGCCTGGGCCCGGCACGGCACCGCCATGGCCGGCATCATCGCCGGACACGGCCATGGGTACGAGGGCGAGGACGGCGTCCTCGGTATCGCGCCCGCCGCCAAGATCCTCCCGGTCCGGGTGATCCTGGAGGACGGCGACGCCTCCCGCGCCGAGGCCCGCGAGACCCGCGGCAACGCCCTCGCCGAAGGCATCCGCTGGGCCGCCGACCAGGGCGCCGACGTCATCAACCTCTCCCTCGGCGACGACTCCGCCTCCGCCCACCCCGAACCCGCCGAGGACGAGGCCGTCCAGTACGCCCTCAAGAAGGGCGCGGTCGTCGTCGCCTCGGCCGGCAACGGCGGCGAGAAGGGCGACCACATCTCCTACCCGGCCGCCTACCCCGGCGTGATAGCCGCCACCGCCGTCGACAAGTACGGCACCCGCGCCTCCTTCTCCACCCGCCGCTGGTACGCCACCGTCAGCGCCCCCGGCGTCGACGTCGTCATCGCCGACCCCGACCGCAAGTACTACGAGGGCTGGGGCACCAGCGCCGCCGCCGCCTTCGTCTCGGGCGCGGTCGCTCTCGTCAAGTCCGCCCACCCCGGCCTCACCCCGGCCCAGATCAAGACCCTCCTGGAGGACACCGCCCGCGACGCCCCCGTCGACGGCCGCGACGACTCCCGGGGCTTCGGCTTCATCGACCCGGCCGCCGCCATCGCCCGGGCGGCCGACCTCACCCCGGAGAACCTCACGGCGGCGGCCTACGGCGCCGACTACTTCGGCCCCGGCCCCGACCGCCCCGACGACGACTCCGCCACCGGCGGCTGGGCCATCCCCCTGGCGGTCGGCACGGGCGGCGCGCTCCTGGCCGGCGCGGTCGTCATCTGGCGGGGAAGACGCGAGTACGAGCGCTTCTGACGGTGATGGCAGGACGAGGGGGGTGGGCAACACCCCCAGGGGCCGCGGAACCGTATCCGCGATCCCATATCCCTGCACCGCCGTACGAACTTCTATCCAGCGGTCCCGTCGAACACCGAAACCGCCGCCCGTGCCGCCCCCTCCGCCACCGAGATCCCCTCGGCCTGCGACACATTCCCGTCCGACAGCACCGCGACGAGGAACTCCCGTCCGCCCGCCGACACCCGCCCCACACTGTTGATGTCCCACAACCCGGTGGCCGTCCGCGGCAGCCATCCGTTCTTCAGCGCCCAGGCATCCGCGTCGGCCGCCGCCGACACCCCCCACTGCTGCCCGGCCGCTATCTGCCCCATCAGCCCCCGCACATACGCCTGCGAATCCGCGCTCAGCAGCGAACCGTCCCCGAACACCTGCTGGAGCAGCGCGAGCTGATCGGCGGCCGTCGTCTGCGTCAGGCCCCACGACCCCGCGTCACCACCTCGCGTCCCGGTCAGCCCGAACCGCGCGTTCGCCGCGTCGAGCCCGGCCGCCTCCCCGATCGCCGTCCACAACGCCGACGCCGACGCGTTGTCGCTCTGCTCGATCATCGCCGTGGCGTACGACTTCTCCGACGCCGTCAGCTGCCGCCCCGCGTCCTGCGCCTGGAGCAGCAGCGCCGCCAGGATGTCCACCTTGACGATGCTCGCGGTGTCGAACGCGCTGCCGTCGCCGTACACCGCGCTGTCCCCGGACGCCACGTCCAGCACCGCCACCGACACCCGCGCCCGGTCCCCGAGGGGCACCCCGGCCATCGCGTCGGCCAGCAGGGCGTCGTAGTCGATCGTCGGCTGGGTCACCACGGGCTGCACCGTCCCCTCGGCCGCCGCCGGGGCCGACGACGTCGCCGCCGAGGATACGGGCCGTACCGCGGAGTCGGGCGCGGCCAGCGCGTACGCCATCCCCGCCGCCGTACCGGCCGCCACGACGGCCGAGGCGAGGGCTGCGCCGAGCACGGCACGTCGGTCTCGTCGGGACTTCATGCCCGCGATGCTCCGGGTGCCGGCTGTGCGGCTTGTTAGACGGACATTAAATTTCCGTCAGAGATTCCCGGACGCGGAGTGAAGGCGTGACAGCCGGGTAAACCGCCCCGCCCAAGTCCGGCGCCACCGCCTCGATAGGGTCGGGACCGTGGCGAACAAGAACATTCCCGACCCCGGCTACTCCGACGACGACGGCCGGGCCGACCCCCGGCTGAGTGCCGCGCTGGCGGCCTGGGCCACGGACCCTACCGCGGTGGAGCCGGTGCTGTCCGCGCTCAAGGACAGCCGGCTGCTGGTCCCGGTCGTCGCCGTGCTCGGCGAGGTCGAGGAGGACGCGCGGGGGTTGCGCCGCGAGAAGACCAGCGACATGGCCGTGCCCACCCTGAAGGCCGGTGGTCGGACCGCGCTGCCCGCGTTCACCTCCACCGCCACCCTGGCCCGCTGGGACCCGGCCGCCCGCCCCGTCGCCGTACCCCTGCACCAGGCGCTCCGGGCGGCGGCGCACGAGAAGGCGGACACGGTGGTGCTGGACCTGGCCGGGCCGGTGCCGTTCGAGCTGACCGGAGCAGCGCTGCGGGCGCTGGCGGAGGGACGCACCAGCGCCGACCCGCTGGCCGACCCGGCGGTCGCCGAAGCGGTGCGGGCCGCGGTCGCCGCCGAGCCGGCCGTCGTACGGGCCTATCTGGGCCCCGGACCCGCCGACGGCACCCTGGCCCTCGTCCTCGACCCCACCGCCGCCCCGGCCGGGACGGCACGGGCCGTCGCCGGGCGGCTGGCGGGGGACGAGACGCTGCGGGCCCGCCTGGTACGCGGCCTCGACCTGGCCCTGCTGCCGGCCGGGACACCACCACCGGGCGAGCCCCTCTACGTACGCGACGAGCTGTAGTACGGAGAACGGGGGGAGGGGAAGGGAACAGGGAGGGAAGGAGCGCGGGTCAGGTGTAGAGCGGGCCGGTGTACTTCTCGCCCGGGCCCTGGCCCGGCGCGTCCGGCACCACGGACGCCTCGCGGAACGCCAGCTGGAGCGACTTCAGTCCGTCGCGCAGCGGGGCCGCGTGGAAGGAGCTGATCTCCGTCGCGCTGCCGTCCATCAGACCGGCGAGGGCGTGGATCAGCTTGCGGGCCTCGTCCAGGTCCTTGTGCTTCTCGCCCTCCTCCGTGAGCCCGAGCTTCACGGCGGCGGCACTCATCAGATTGACGGCGACCGTCACAATCACCTCGACCGCGGGGACCTCGGCGATGTCCCGGGTCATGTCGTTGAAGTCGGGGGTCTCTTCACTCATGGCGTTCACCTTAGAGGGGGACGCCATGACCTCGCCTCCACCGGTCCGGGATCCGGCCGGGCACCCGTCCCGCGCAGGTCGGGCGGCCGTCCCCGCCGCCCGGTTCGCCGTGGCCCTGGGGAGCTGCTAACCTTGTGTGACGACCGGCCGGACACGTATGCCTCGCGGCTCGCGAGCCCGGCCCACAAGTGGAGGCTTCGAACTCCCACCTGATCGCCCTGACGGGCGGCGGGTCACCGGTCAGACGGTTCCGCCCATCCGGCGGTGATCCGTCCGAAACGCGCCCCGCGATCCTCGCGGCGGTGCTCCGGTAGTTCGAGGAGCCCCGCCTGTGATCGTCCCGGGGCATTTTTTGTGCTTCGGCGCGGTTAGGTCTACCGAAAAGTGACGTAACGCGGCAGTCCGCCAGACTGCCGTGTGGTGCTACCGAGGAGGACAAATCAGCGCCGAGCCCCGCATCAACGACCGGATTCGCGTTCCTGAGGTGCGACTTGTCGGTCCCAGTGGCGAGCAGGTGGGTATCGTCCCGCTGGCCAAGGCACTGGAGCTTGCCCAGGAGTACGACCTCGACCTCGTCGAGGTGGCGGCGAACGCCCGTCCGCCCGTGTGCAAGCTCATGGACTACGGCAAGTTCAAGTACGAGTCGGCCATGAAGGCCCGTGAGGCGCGCAAGAACCAGGCGCACACGGTCATCAAGGAGATGAAGCTCCGGCCGAAGATCGACCCGCACGACTACGACACCAAAAAGGGTCACGTCGTCCGGTTCCTCAAGCAGGGCGACAAGGTCAAGATCACGATCATGTTCCGCGGACGCGAGCAGTCCCGGCCCGAGCTGGGCTACCGGCTGCTCCAGCGGCTCGCGGAGGACGTCCAGGACCTCGGCTTCGTGGAGTCGAATCCGAAGCAGGACGGCCGCAACATGATCATGGTCCTCGGTCCGCACAAGAAGAAGACCGAGGCGATGGCCGAGGCCCGCCAGGCGCAGGAAGCCCGCAAGGCGTCCGCGAAGGCGAACCCCGGTCGCTCGCAGAACCCCGCCGACGCGGACGCTCCGGAGGGTGTGGAGGCCGACGCCGACGCGGAGACCCCCGCCGAGGAGCACGCGGACGCGTGATTCCGGGGACGCCAGTCCCAGGACATAACCGCAAGACAGAGCGACGTTCCGCCGTGCCCGGTTCTCATGACCGGGCACCGGAGCGCCACAACGAGGAGATAACGGCGCTATGCCGAAGAACAAGACGCACAGCGGTGCCAGCAAGCGCTTCAAGATCACCGGCTCCGGCAAGGTGCTGCGTGAGCGCGCCGGCAAGCGCCACCTGCTTGAGCACAAGTCGTCCCGTGTGACGCGCCGCCTCACCGGCAACGCCGAGATGGCCCCGGGCGACGCCAAGAAGATCAAGAAGCTTCTCGGCAAGTGACATCCGGCGCGGACGGCTTTCGCGCCTGATCTTCGACCGGGACCCAAATCGTTTCCGGGCCGCGTGAGTCCCACCGCGGCCCCGCTACAAGGAGTTAACAAGTGGCACGCGTCAAGCGGGCAGTCAACGCCCACAAGAAGCGCCGGGCGATCCTGGAGCAGGCCTCCGGCTACCGCGGTCAGCGTTCGCGCCTGTACCGCAAGGCCAAGGAGCAGGTCACCCACTCGCTGGTCTACAACTACAACGACCGCAAGAAGCGCAAGGGTGACTTCCGCCAGCTGTGGATCCAGCGCATCAACGCCGCTGCCCGCGCCAACGGCATCACGTACAACCGCTTCATCCAGGGCCTGAAGGCCGCGAACGTCGAGGTCGACCGCAAGATCCTCGCCGAGCTGGCCGTCAACGACGCCAACGCCTTCGCCGCGCTCGTCGAGGTCGCGCAGAAGGCGCTGCCGGCGGACGTGAACGCGCCCAAGGCGGCGTGATCGCTGCGCTGGCTGTGCCGGTGATTTCGGGACCCGTGGGTGCGTATGCCTGCGGGTCCCTTTGCTTGTGACCTGGGCCGGTCCCCTGCCGGTCGCGCATCCACGCGGGCCGGCCGCAACGCCTCAGGGGCGGGGAACTGCGCGATCAGCCACGTTCCTGCCTCACCTGGCCACGAGCCCCGAGGGCGGGTGCGGGCCGGTGGGGGCTGGTCGCGCAGTTCCCCGCGCCCCGGTAGGGGCGCGGCGGGGCGGCCAATCCCAGTACATCTGTCCCCAGCGGAATATTAAAAATTGCTGGCCCCACCCCCGATCTCAAGTCCCCCCCCGCGCCCCCGGGG
>NZ_JBHYUG010000050.1:24838-43327 GCF_042749375.1 Streptomyces sp. NPDC059477
CCACATCAACACACCCCCGAGTCGGGGGCTGGTGTGTTTTTTTATATTGGGGCGGGGGGGGGGGGGGTGGCGCCGCCCCGCCCCCCGCGCCCCTGAAGGGGCGCGGCGGTCCGGCCATGCCGAGAACATCTGACCCCAGCGAAAGTGAACACATGCCTGCCCCCACCCCCGATCTCATCTCCCCCCGCTCGCCCCGGGTCACCGCTGCCCGGCGGCTCGGGAAGCGGAGTTTCCGGGGGAAGGAGCGGCTGTTTCTCGCGGAGGGGCCGCAGGCCGTGCGGGAGGCCGGGGCCCAGCCGGACACGCTGGTGGAGCTGTTCGCCACGCTGGACGCCGCGGAGCGGTACGCCGACATCGTCGGGGAGGCGCGCGCGGTCGGCGCCCGGGTGCATCTCGCGTCCGAGCAGGTCATCGCCGACATCTCGACGACCGTGACGCCGCAGGGGCTGGTCGGGGTGTGCCGGTTCATCGACACACCGTTCACCCAAGTCCTCGCCGCGCGGCCCCGGCTCGTCGCCGTGCTGGCGCACGTCCGGGACCCCGGCAACGCCGGGACCGTGCTGCGGTGCGCGGACGCCGCCGGGGCCGAGGCCGTCGTGCTGACCGACGCGTCCGTGGATCTGTACAACCCGAAGGCCGTCCGGGCCTCGGTCGGGTCGCTGTTCCATCTGCCCGTAGCCGTCGGTGTGCCCGTCGAGGAGGCCGTCGCGGGGCTCAGGGGCGCCGGGGTGCGGGTGCTCGCCGCCGACGGGGCCGGGCGGCACGACCTCGACGACGAACTCGACAAGGGCACCATGGGCGGCCCCACCGCGTGGGTGTTCGGCAACGAGGCGTGGGGCCTGCCCGAGGAGACCCGCGCGCTCGCCGACGCCGTCGTCCGCGTCCCCCTGCACGGCCGCGCCGAAAGCCTGAACCTGGCGACCGCCGCCGCCGTGTGCCTCTACGCGTCGGCCCGCGCGCAACGAGCCCCGGGCGGCTGCCGCACCACGACCGGGAGCTAGGTCCCACTGGCGGCCCTCCGCGGGGCAGGCCGCCCCCCCCACGAGGCCACGGGCGCGGGGAACTGCGCGACCGGCCCCCACCCACCCGCGGCCGAAGAACTACCCCCTACCCCCCACCCCCTCCGGGCGGACGGCGGTAATTGTCGGACAGCCCCTAGTAGGGTGACCAACCCGGGGGCCTCCTGCGTGGTCCGAGAGGTGGGGTACGGGGATGAGTGTCGGTACGAGCAGCGTGCCGGGTGCGCCTCAGGTGCCGCGGCCCGTCGCGCCCCGCCCGCCCGCCGGGTCCGCGGGCTTCGCGGGCTCCGCGGAGGGCGTCGACCCCGACGACCTGCCCGACGGCCTGGTCGTCGCCGACGAACACGGCCGCGTCGTCTGCTTCAACCGGGCCGCCGAGCGGATCACCGCCCTCGCCGCCACCGACGCCCTCGGCCAGCCGCTGGAGAAGGCGCTGCCGCTGGAGGACCTGGAGGGGCGCCGCTGGTGGCAGCTGACCGACCCGTACGGCGGGCTGGCCATCCGGGTGCGGCAGCCCGAGCGGAATCTGCTGCTGCCCGGCGGGCGGGAGGTGCTCGTCTCCGCCCGGTACGTGCGCGACGAGCCCACCGGCCCCGTACGGCGGCTGGTGATCTCGCTGCGGGACACCGAGGCCCGGCGCCGCACCGAGCGCAGTCACGCCGAGCTGATAGCGACCGTCGCGCACGAGCTGCGTTCCCCGCTGACCTCCGTGAAGGGGTTCACCGCCACCCTGCTGGCGAAGTGGGAGCGCTTCACCGACGACCAGAAGCGGCTCATGCTGGAGACCGTCGACGCCGACGCCGACCGGGTCACCCGGCTCATCGCCGAGCTGCTGGACATCTCCCGGATCGACTCGGGGCGGCTGGAGGTGCGCAGGCAGCCCGTGGACATGGGCACCGCCGTCGGACGGCACATCCAGGCCTATGTCGCCGCCGGGCAGCGCGCCGACCGGTTCCTGCTGCGGGTCGGGCAGCCGCTGCCGCCCCTGTGGGCCGACCCGGACAAGGTCGACCAGGTGCTCAGCAATCTGATCGAAAATGCCGTGCGGCACGGCGAGGGAACCGTCACCATCGACGTCATGCCCGCCGCGTCCCCCCGGGAGGGAGAGGACGCCGGTACATCGGTCACCGTGAGCGACGAGGGCACCGGCATCCCGGAGGAGTCCATGAACCGCGTCTTCACCCGCTTCTGGCGGGGCAGCAAGCGCGGCGGCACCGGCCTCGGGCTCTACATCGTCAAGGGCATCGTGGAGGCCCACGGCGGCACCATCACCGTCGGCCGGGCCCCCGGCGGCGGCGCCGAGTTCCGATTTACGCTGCCCGTGGCGATCCCGGCGTATCTCGCCTAGCGGCCACGGGCGCATCCGGATATCCGCACCCCGTTAGACTCGGCCTTTGGCACCTTTGTGCCCGCGCGCGGCCCAGCGCGTCCCGGCGAGCCGGTGACCGTGAGTCGGTGACGGGGACCTTCAGTCAGCCAATTGGAAGTACGGGAAGAGATGTCGGCACCCAATAAGTCGTACGACCCGGTAGAGGTCGAGGCCTTGAAACCGGAAGAGACCGAGCGCATGCGGGACGAGGCGCTCGCCGCCTTCGCCGCCGCCACCTCGCTCGACGCGCTCCAGGAGGCCAAGGTCGCGCACACCGGCGGCACCTCCCCGCTGGCCCTGGCCAACCGGGAGATCGGCGCCCTGCCCCCGCACGCCAAGGCCGACGCCGGCAAGCGCGTGGGCCAGGCGCGCGGCGCGGTGAACAAGGCCCTGGCCGCCCGCCAGGCCGAGCTGGAGGCCGAGCGGGACGCCCGGGTGCTGGTCGAGGAGGCCGTGGACGTCACCCTGCCCTTCGACAGGGTCCCGGCGGGCGCCCGGCATCCGCTGACCACCCTCTCCGAGCGCATCGAGGACGTCTTCACGGCCATGGGCTACGAGGTCGCCGAGGGCCCCGAGGCCGAGGCGGAGTGGTTCAACTTCGACGCCCTGAACATCGGCCCCGACCACCCCGCGCGCGGCGAGGCCGACACGTTCTTCGTGCGCGGCGAGCAGGGCGGCGCCGAGTCCGGGGTCGTACTGCGCACCCACACCTCGCCCGTGCAGATCCGCTCGCTGCTCGACCGTGAGCTGCCGGTGTACGTGATCTGTCCCGGCCGGGTCTACCGCACCGACGAGCTGGACGCCACCCACACCCCGGTCTTCCACCAGGTCGAGCTGCTCGCCGTGGACGAGGGCCTGACCATGGCGGACCTCAAGGGCACCCTCGACCACATGGTGCAGTCGTTGTTCGGCGCGGACATGAAGACCCGGCTGCGGCCGAACTTCTTCCCCTTCACCGAGCCGTCCGCCGAGATGGACATGGTGTGCTACGTGTGCCGGGGCGAGTCCGTCGGCAACCCCGACCGGCCCTGCCGCACCTGCTCCTCCGAGGGCTGGATCGAGCTGGGCGGCTGCGGCATGGTCAACCCCCGGGTGCTCACCGCCTGCGGGGTCGACCCGGAGAAGTACAGCGGGTTCGCCTTCGGGTTCGGCATCGAGCGGATGCTGATGTTCCGCCACAACGTCGAAGACATGCGAGACATGGTCGAGGGTGACGTCCGGTTCACCCGGCCCTTCGGGATGGAGATCTGATGCGGGTCCCGCTTTCTTGGCTGCGGGAGTACGTCGACCTGCCGGCCACCGAGACCGGTCGTGACGTCCAGGCCAAGCTCATCGCGGCCGGACTTGAGGTCGAGACGGTCGAACAGCTCGGCGACGGCCTCAAGGGCCCCCTGGTCGTCGGCCAGGTACGGACCATCGAGGAACTGGAGGGCTTCAAGAAGCCGATCCGCTTCTGCACGGTCGACGTCGGGCAGGCCAACGGCACGGGCGAGCCGCAGGAGATCGTCTGCGGCGCCCGCAACTTCGCCGTCGGCGACAAGGTCGTGGTCGTGCTCCCCGGGGCCGTGCTGCCCGGCGGGTTCGCCATCTCCGCCCGCAAGACGTACGGCAGGACCTCGCACGGCATGATCTGCTCCAGCGACGAGCTGGGCATGGGCGACGACAGCAGCAAGGGCATTGTCGTGCTGCCGCCCGAGAC
The DNA here is from genome assembly GCF_042749375.1 of Streptomyces sp. NPDC059477. Lineage (NCBI taxonomy): Bacteria > Bacillati > Actinomycetota > Actinomycetes > Kitasatosporales > Streptomycetaceae > Streptomyces > Streptomyces sp. NPDC059477. The sequence continues at coordinate 28,926 of NZ_JBHYUG010000050.1, forward strand.
CGAGGTCGGCAAGGACGCCATCGAGCTGCTGGAACTCGTCGACGAGGTCCTCGACATCGCCGTCACCGCCAACCGCGGCGACTGTCTGTCGATCCGCGGCGTCGCCCGCGAGACCGCCATCGGCTACGGGCTGCCGCTGCGCGACCCGGCGCTGCTGGACGTGCCCGCGCCCAACGCCTTCGGCTACCCCGTCGAGGTCGCCGACCCGCTCGGCTGCGACCGCTTCACCGCCCGTACGGTGACCGGGCTGCACCCCGAGGCCCGCTCCCCGCTCTGGCTCCAGCGCCGGCTCCAGAAGGTCGGCATGCGCCCGATCTCGCTCGCCGTCGATGTCACCAACTACGTGATGATGGAGCTGGGCCAGCCGCTGCACGCCTACGACCGGGGCCTGGTCCAGGGCACCATCGGGGTCCGCAGGGCCGGGGAGGGCGAGAAGATCGTCACCCTCGACGGCGTGGAGCGCATGCTGCACGCCGAGGACCTGGTGATCACCGACGACCGGGGGCCCATCGGCCTCGCGGGCGTCATGGGCGGCGCCAACACCGAGATCGCCGACCACGACGCCGCCGAGGGCGCCACCAGCGACGTGGTCATCGAGGCCGCGCACTTCGACGCCGTCTCCATCGCCCGCACGGCCCGCCGCCACAAGCTGTCCTCCGAGGCGTCCCGGCGCTTCGAGCGGGGCGTCGACCCCCAGGCCGCGTCCGCCGCCGCCCAGCGCACGGTGGATCTGCTGGTGCTGCTCGCGGGCGGCACCGCCGAGGCCGGCGTCACCGAGGTCGCGGCCCCGTCCGCACCGCACACCATCACCACGCCCGCCGACCACCCCGACAGGGTCGCGGGTGTGGTCTACGGCCGGGAGACCGTCGTACGCCGCCTTCAGCAGGTCGGCTGCGATGTGTATGGGCAGGACCAGCTGGTCGTCACCGTGCCGTCGTGGCGGCCCGACCTGCTGGAGCGCAACGACCTCGCCGAGGAGGTCATCCGCCTGGAGGGGTACGAGAACCTGCCCTCCACCCTGCCCAGGCCCGACGCCGGGCGCGGACTGACCGACCGGCAGCGGCTGCACCGCCGGGTCGGCCGGGCGCTGGCGGGGGCCGGCTATGTCGAGGCGCTGAACTACCCCTTCCTCGGCGAGGCCGCCTTCGACCAGCTCGGTCTCGACGCCGACGACCCGGCCCGCCGGGTGGTCACCCTGGCCAACCCGCTCAACGACGAGGAACCGGCCCTCCGTACGACGCTGCTGCCGGGGCTGCTCGGCGCGCTGCGCCGCAACGACGGGCGCGGGTCGCACGACCTGGCGCTGTTCGAGACGGGGCTGGTCTTCCTTCCGCGCGAGGACCGGGCCACCGCCGCGCAGCCGCCGGTGGACCGGCGCCCGACGGACGCGGAACTGGCCGCGCTGAACGCGACGCTGCCCGAGCAGCCGCGCCATGTCGCCGACCTCCTCGCGGGCGCCCGCGAGCAGGCCGGCTGGTGGGGCAAGGGGCGTCCGGCGGACTGGGCCGACGCGGTGCAGGCGGCACGGGTCGTCGCCCGCGAGGCCGGTGCCGAACTCGTCGTCCGCCAGGGGCGGTACGGGCCCTGGCACCCCGGGCGCTGCGCCGAACTGGCGGTCGTCGTGGACGGCGCCGAGCGGGTCGTGGGACATGCCGGTGAGCTGCATCCACGGGTGCTGAAGGCGCTCGGGCTGCCCGAGCGGAGCTGTGCGATGGAGCTGGATCTCGACGCGGTGGAGGCCGCCGGGGACGGGGTGCTCCAGGCGCCGCGGATCTCGACGTTCCCCGTCGCGACGCAGGATGTCGCGCTGGTGGTCGACGCCGGGACACCGCACGCCCGGGTCGAGGCGGCGCTCCGCGAAGGCGCGGGTGAACTGCTGGAGGGCATCCGGCTGTTCGACGTGTACGTCAACGACGAGCAGTTGGGCGCCGGGAAGAAGTCGCTGGCGTACGCGCTGCGGTTCCGTGCGGGGGATCGGACGCTGACCGTCGATGAGGCGTCGGCGGCGCGGGACGCGGCGGTGGCCCTCGCGGGTGAGCGGACGGGGGCGGTGCTGCGCGGCTGAGGTGACGTCGGGCGCCTGATGTGTCGCCTGATGTGCGGGGAGCTGCGGGTGGTTGGCGGCTGCGGGTAGTCCGTGGCTGGTCGCGCAGTTCCCCGCGCCCCTTTGGGGCGTTTCCCGGGGCCCTGTTTGAGTGGTTGCGGCGCATGTCGAGTCACCTCACTCGTTCGGGTGGAGAAGTCGGGTGATCCGGTGCGTTCGGGGCAGCGGGCGACAGAATCGGACCGGCCTTTCGGGGCCGGTCCGTGCTGTCCGGGCCTATCGGGGGTAGGGGGCCATCGGCATGATGCGTTTCGGGGCCGGGGTGCCCGGCCGGGGGTCCGTGCGGCGCGGCCTCGCGCTGCTGGGGCTACCGGCCGCGTGGGGCGCGGCGGCGATCACGTACAAGCTCGTCTGTCCGCTCGCCCAGCAGACCGGGCTGGGAGCGCGGATCGTCACCAGCGCGGTGTTCTTCGCCGTCGGCACCGGGATCGTGCTGCGGGTGCGGCGCGCGCTGCTCAGCGAGTTGCGGCAGGTCCGCAGGGTGGCCGGCGCGGCGCAGGAGGCGCTGCTCGGGCCGCTGCCCGGGAAGGTCGGCGGGCTGGAGGTCGCCGCGGCCCAGCTGTCCGCCGAGCGCGGGGCGTGCATCGGCGGGGACCTGTACGACGTGATCGCCACCGAGCACGGCGTGCGGGTCGTCATGGGGGACGTGCGCGGGCACGGGCTCGCCGCCATCGGGACCGTCGCCGCCGTGCTGGGCAGCTTCCGCGAGGCCGTGCACGACGAACGGGACCTGGCGGGTGTCCTGCGCAGGCTGGAGCGCGCGCTCGCCCGGCATCTGCGGCAACGGGCCTGCCCGGGGCAGCCCGCGACCGGCCCCGACGGCCCGGCCGGCGAGGAGTTCGTCACCGTACTGCTGCTGGAGATCCGCCGGGACGGGGACGTACGGGCGCTCAACTGCGGGCATCCCCGGCCGCATCTGCTGCGGGACGGGCAGGTGGAGGCGGTGGATCTCGGCGAACCGCTGCCGCCGCTGGGGCCGTTTCCCCTGCCCGCCGACCTGGGGGCGATGGCGGTGGGGCGGCTGCGGCCGGGCGACACGCTGTTCCTGCACACGGACGGCGCCGACGACGCCCGCGACCCGCACGGCCGGTTCTTCTCGCTCGCCGACGCGCTGCGCGCGGCCGTCCGGGACGGGCCGGAGCCGCCCCAGACCGTGCTCGGCGCGGTCTGGACCCGGCTGCTGCGGCACACCGGTGGCCGCCCCACCGACGACGTGGCGATGCTGGCCCTGCGCGACCCCTGCCGGACCGCCGCCCTCCCGCTGCCCGGCGGACCGGTCGGACAGGGGGCGTGCCACATCCCGTGAGGTCGAGGCGGGGTCCGTGAGTGTGTGCCGGGTGCGGCGCGATGGCGGAGGGCCGAGCGGGAGGGCTCCGAGTGACAGGCGGTCTGCGCGCTCCGGTATGTCCTTCTCGCCGTGGTGGTGCTCGTGCTGCGTGACGACTGCCGGGCCGCTGCCCGGCGGGGTGGCCGGGCGCAGGGCGTGCCACGTCCCGTGACGTCAAGGCCGCTGGTCCGTGGGTGTGTGTCGGGTGTTGTGGTGTCGTGGGGATCCGTCGGACGGGGTCCGGGGGCCATGGGTGCGGGACAGGTGTTGGGGAGAGCCGTCGCCCTGGGGGCCGTGGGTGCGGGCCGGGTCTCGTGGTGCCGTGCGGAAGCGGCGGAAGCGGCCCGAGTGTCATCCGGTCCGCCCGCTGGCGCGCGTGCCGCGGTGTGGCACACGTCGGCGCGGCGGCGCCGTCCGTCCTGCCACGGAGTGTCGGGCAGGCGGCCGGACGGACGGCGCGAAGACGGGCCGCCGCACTGTACGAGGGGGAGCCGGCGGCCCAGCCGGCCTCTTGACGAGGCGTCTCAGTCAACCGGTCGGGCACTCTCCGCGACAGTGCGCACACGCAACGGATTCGGGCACTCCGTTCACACCCCGTGTGAACCCGTCTTCACCGGGTTCCTCCGAGGATGCCCCGGCCTTCGGGCCGGGGAGGAATCGGACTCCTGCGGGGGCACTGGTACGCCTCGTTCGTCGTGGCGACCGAGCCGCAGCCGCTCCCGGTCACGGGGCGGGTGCTCGGTGTGGACCGGGGCGTCAGGGAGACCGCCACCACCACATCCGACGCCCACGACCTCCCGCACCCGCAGCACGGGCGCAAGGCGCAGGCGAAGCTGACCCGGTACGACCGGATGGTGGCGCGCCGCAAGCCGAAGAAGGGGCGGGCCGGACCGAGGGGCTACCGGGAGGCGAGGAAGTCGCGTGCCGAGGTCTACGCGAAGATCGCCCGGCAGCGGCGGGACACCGTCCGCAAGTGGGCCGAGCGCGTCGTGCGCGACCACGACATCATCGCTGTCGAGGACTTCCGCCCGAAGTTCCTCGCGAATACCACCATGGCCCGCAAAGCCGCTGACGCGGCGATCGGCGCCACCGAGCAGGCCCTGATCGAGATGGGCCGCAAGCACGCACGGGACATCCGTTTCGTGCACCCCGCGCACACCACCATGGACTGCGCGTCGTGCGGAGCGAGAACCAAGCACGCACTACCTCTTTCGGAACGTACCTACACCTGCACCGTGTGCGGAGCCGTCTCGGCGAGGTACAAGAACTCCGCACGCGTGATGCCGGTCCGGGCTGGTCCCAACCCGGCTGGTGCCGAGGGCGCAAGACCTGTGGGAGCGTTGCTCCCGCAGGCAGCCTGAGCCAGGAATCCCCCCTTCGGGGAGGGGAAGATGGCAATACGCTGTCCCGCAGCAAAGCCACGGGGGGCCCGAATGCAGCCGAACACCTTGCTCGACGCGATCCTCGACGAGGCCGGGATCTCGCACGCCGGGCTCGCCGCGCATGTCAATCAGGCCGGGCGGGGGCGCGATCTGACGCTCCGGTACGAGCACACCGCAGTGGCCCGCTGGCTGAAGGGGCAGCGGCCCAGGGGCCAGGTGCCCGACCTGATCTGCGAGGTGCTCGCCGCCCGGCTGCACCGCACGGTCACCCTCGACGACATCGGCCTCGGGGTGCCCGGCGAGCCCGCCGCCCCGCACACCGGGTCGCTGTCCGGGTTCGTGGAGCGGGCCACCGCGCTGTGGCGCTCCGACCAGCAGCACCGCCCGCATCTGCTGGGCGCCCCCGCCGTCACCGGGACGCCCGCGGTGATGCCGGTGTGGGAGTGGGAGAACCCGCCCGAGGACACCGATGTCTCGCGCGGCGGACGGCACCTGGTCACCGCGTCCGACCTCGGCATGCTGCGCTGTGCCCGCGCCCACTACGAGCAGATGTACCGCAAGGCCGGCGGCATGGCGACCCGCACCCGGATCGTCGGCTTCCTCACCGCCGAGGCGGCGCCCCTGCTGCGCGGCGGCTACACCGACGCCACCGGCCGCCAACTGCACCGGGCGACCGGCGGGCTGGTCGCGATCGCCGGGATCTGCGCGTACGACTCCGACGCGCACGGCCTGGCCCAGCGCTACTTCCACCAGGCGCTGCGGCTCGCCAAGGCCAGCGGCGACCGGGGGCTCGGCGCGTACGTCATCGCGCTGCTGGTCAACCAGTCGCTGTTCCTGCGGGAGTACCGGCAGGCCGTCGCCTTCGCCGAGGCGGCGCTCCGCGCGGCGGGCAGGCACACCACCCCTGCGCTCGCCTCGGACCTGTACGCGATGCAGGCGAAGGCGTACGCCCATCTCGGCGACGGCAGCAGCGCGCTGTCCTGCATCCGGCGGGCCGAGCGGGCCGCCGAACGCATCCGGCCGCCCCACGAACCCGACGAGACCGGCTATGTCCAGCCGGGGCTGGTCAATGTCCAGGTGGCGGAGGCGCTGCTGAGCCTCGGTGAGCTGGCGGCGGCCGGTGAGCACGCGGCGGCGGCCGTGGACACTCCGGCGCACGACCGGGGCCGGGTGCACCGGCTCGCCATGCTCAGCACCGTCGAACTGCGCCAGGGCAACACCGACAAGGCCGTGGCGACGGCCCTGCTGATGGCCGAACAGGCCCGGGGCATGGAGTCCCACCGGCTGCGCGACCGGCTCCGCTCGGTGCGCGAGCACTTGGTGCGCAGCGGGGGCGCGGGCACCGCCGAGGCGGCCGAACTGATCGACGGGGCGCTGCGCGTACCCCTGTAGAGCTGTGCGCCCGGTCCGGGCCGCGCCCCGGCGCACGGTGGTGGCAGCGCGCCCCCGCTGGTTCGTGGGGCGCGCTTTCTGGCCACTGCCGGGAGGCATCGCGCGCCCGCCGCTGCATCGTGAGCCGCTCCTTTTGCGCCTGCTACGGGAACGCTCCTGCTGCGATATTGCCCCTTACTCGGCGGAAGGTGGCAGAACCGTGCAGTGGACGAAACAGAGTGAACAAACTGTGTATGAAAACCGCTGGTTCAGCGTCAATCTGGCGGATGTCGAGCTGCCGGACGGCCGGCATCTCGACCATTTCCTGATCCGGCTGCGGCCCGTCGCCGTGGCCGCCATCGTCAACGAGGCCAACGAGGTGCTGCTCCTGTGGCGCCATCGCTTCATCACCGACAGCTGGGGATGGGAACTGGCCGCCGGTGTGGTCGAGGACGGCGAGGACATCGCGCGGGCCGCCGCCAGGGAACTGGAGGAGGAGACCGGCTGGCGCCCGGGACCCCTGCGCCATCTGATGAGCGTGGAGCCGTCCAACGGGCTCACCGACGCCCGGCATCACATCTACTGGGCCGACGAAGGCGAGTACATCGGGCATCCCGTGGACGACTTCGAGTCGGACCGGCGGGAGTGGGTGCCGCTGAAGCTGGTCCCCGACCTGGTGGCCCGCGGTGAGGTGCCGGCCGCCAACATGGCGGCGGCGCTGCTGCTACTGCATCATCTGCGGCTCGGCGGTCAGCCGTAGCTGTAGAAGCCCGAGCCGCTCTTGCGGCCCAGTCGGCCCGCGTCCACCATCCGCTGGAGCAGCGGGGGAGCGGCGTACAGCGGCTCCTTGAACTCTTCGTACATCGAGTACGCGACCGAGGCCACGGTGTCAAGGCCGATCAGGTCGGACAGCTTCAGCGGGCCCATCGGGTGGGCGCAGCCCAGCTCCATGCCGTTGTCGATGTCCTCGCGGCCGGCGATGCCGGACTCGAACATCCGGATCGCGGAGAGCAGATACGGGATCAGCAGCGCGTTGACCACGAAGCCGGAGCGGTCCTGGGCGCGGATGGCGTGCTTGCCGAGGGTCTTCTCGGCGAACAGCTGCGCCCGCGAGAGCGTGCCCTCGGACGTGGTGAGCGCCGGGATCAGCTCCACCAGCTGCTGCACCGGGGCCGGGTTGAAGAAGTGGATGCCGACCACCTGGTCCGGGCGGGAGGTGGCCACCGCCAGCCGGACCACCGGGATCGAGGAGGTGTTGGAGGCCAGGATCGCGTCCGGGCGGCTCACCACCTGGTCCAGGACCTGGAAGATCTCGGTCTTGACCTGCTCGTTCTCGACGACGGCCTCGATCACCAGATCGCGGTCGGCGAACTCGCCCAGATCGGTGGTGAAGCTGAGCCGGGCCAGTGTGGCGTCCCGCTCCTGCTCGGTGAGCTTGCCGCGCTCGGCGGCCTTCGCCAGGGAGTTGAGCAGCCGGGTCCGGCCGATCTCCAGGGCCTCGCCGGTGGTCTCGGCGACTTTGACGTCCAGTCCGGACCGGGCGCACACCTCGGCGATGCCCGCGCCCATCTGCCCGCAGCCGACCACTCCGACCCGCTCGATGTCGCTCACATCGTCCCCTTCGCTGCTCCGCGCCGACCGGCACCGTGCCGACGGTCCCGGCACCCTGCTCCGTTCGTGCACGTTACCCGCCCGGATCGATGATCGATCGCCGGGGTGCGGGCGGCTGCGGGCATCCTGGGGTGCGAACGCGGTCCGTGACCGGACGGATCCGCAGGGTACGGAGAAAGTCACGGAGGTGGAAGTCATGGGACGGCTGTCCCGACGGACGTTCGCACTGGCCTCGCTGTCGGTCCTGGTGACCTCGGGTCAGGCGCGGGCCGTGCCCGGCAGCCGGGGGCGGCCCGCCGCCGACGGTGAGATGCGGGGCGTATGGCTGGCCACGGTCGTCAACCGCGACTGGCCCTCGCGCACCGGGCTGACGGCGGCACAGCAGCGGAGCGAACTCCTCGCCCATCTCGACCGGGCCGTGGCGGCCGGGCTGAACACGGTGGTGTTCCAGGTGCGGCCCTGCGCGGACGCCCTGTGGCCCTCGCCGTACGAACCCTGGTCGCAGTTCCTGACCGGCACACAGGGCAAGGACCCGGGCTGGGACCCGCTGGGCACGGCCGTGACGGAGGCGCACGCGCGCGGGCTGGAGCTGCACGCCTGGTGCAATCCGCTGCGGGTCGCGATGCACACCGACCCGGGCAAGCTCACCGCCGCCCATCCGGCCCGCCGCAATCCCGGCTGGGTGATGGCCTACGGCGGCAAGCTCTACTACAACCCGGGCCTGCCCGAGGTCCGAGCCTTCGTCCAGGAGGCGATGCTGGACGCGGTCGCCAAGTATCCGGTGGACGCCGTCCACTTCGACGACTACTTCTACCCGTACCCGGTGGCCGGGCAGGTCTTCGACGACGACAGCGCCCACGCCGCCCACGGCGGGGCCTTCGCGACCCGCGCCGACTGGCGGCGCGACAACATCAACCGGCTGGTGCGCGACATGGCCGCCGGGATCCGGCGGACCCGGGCGGGCGTCCGGTTCGGCATCAGCCCGTTCGGCGTGTGGCGCAACGCCGCCACCGACCCGCTGGGCTCGGACACCCGGGCCATGCAGTCGTACGACGACATCTACGCCGACACCCGGCGCTGGGTCCGCGAGAACTGGATCGACTACATCTGCCCCCAGCTGTACTGGCACATCGGCAACTCCGCCGCCGACTACGCCAAGCTGGTGCCCTGGTGGGCCAAGGTCGCCGAGGGCAGCGGTACGAAGCTGTACGTGGGGGAGGCGCTGTATCGCGCGGGCGACCCGGCACAGGCGGCGGCCTGGCAGGACCCCGCCGAACTGTCCCGGCATCTGACGCTCGCCGCGCGGTACGCGCAGGTGCGCGGGCATGTGTTCTTCGCCGCGAAGGAGGTGGCGGCGGATCCGGTGGGGGCGATGGCCCGGGTGAGTGCCGAGCACTATGGGCGGGCGAGTGGGGTGCCGGTGCGGTGAGGTGAGGAAGGTGGGTTCGGGTGGGTGGTTGGCATCCCCGGCCCGCGGGTCCGTGGTGGGCGGCGTATCTCTTCGCGCGCCCGTCGGGCCCGTCGGCCGGGGATTCCCGGAGGGGTTGATGGGCCGGGCAGGTGGTCCGGTGGGTCAGCGGCCCGGGGCCGTCTCCCGGTGCCGGATCTCGGTGTCGGGGCCCGGGGAGCAGACGCCCTCGTGGCCGTCCTGGAAGCGGACCCGGTACGGCGGCTGGCCGCCCTGGCCTATCACTTCGACGATCTCGCCGACCTTGTCGTTCTGGCCGACCACCCTGCCGTGCTGGACAAGCTGGTCGCCCACGGTTGCACGCATCTGGGGCCTCCTCACGCTGTTGCGGGAGCAGCGGTCCGTGGTGTCGAGTCTACGGCCGTACGGCCGGGTGCCTACGGTCGGGAGCGCGGACCGGAACCGGCTCGCGCCCGCTCACCCCCGGCCGCCCGGTGTCGTTCAGCCGCGGGCCCGCTGGGTGAGGGCGATGCACACGAGCACCGCCGCGGCCGTCAGCGGGGCGGCCGGTGTCAGGTGCTCGCCGAGCAGCAGCACCGACCACACCAGTGTGAGCAGCGGCTGGGCGAGCTGCAACTGACTGGCCTTGGGGATGCCGATGGCGGCCATGCCCCGGTACCAGACCACCATCCCGAGGAACTGCGAGCCCGCCGCCACCCACAGCAGCCCGGCCACGCTGTGCGCGGTGAGCCGCACCGGCTCGGAGGCCAGCGCGATCACCGAGGCGGGCAGCGCGAGCGGCAGACAGAGCACCAGCGCCCAGCCGATCACCTGCCAGCCCGGCATCCGGCGGGCCAGCCGCCCGCCCTCGGCGTACCCGGCCGCGCACACCAGCAGCGCCGCGAAGAGATACAGGTCGGCGGCGGAGAGCGCGCCCCCGCTCTGCTGGACGGTGAAGGCGATCACCGCCGCCGCGCCCGCCACCGCCGCCCACCAGAAGGTGCGCGAGGGCCGGGTGCCCATCCGCAGCGCGGACATCAGGGCCGTCGTCAGCGGCAGCAGGCCCACCACGACGGCGGCGTGCGAGGTGCTGGAGGTCTGAAGCGCCAGCGTGCTCAGCAGCGGGAAGCCGATCACGACGCCGCCCGCCACCACCGCGAGCCCCGGCCAGTGCGCCCGGTCCGGCAGCGGGACGCGCAGCGCCAGCAGACAGCCCCCGGCGATGACCGCCGCGAGGACACAGCGCACGGCCGACAGCGACCAGGGCCCGAACCCCTGAAGGCCCCAGGCGGTGGCGGGAAAGGTGAGGGAGAAGGTGACGACGCCCAGCGCGGCCAGCAGCGTGCCGTGGCTCGCGCGACCCGGGGCGCCGCTCACCGCTATCGGGGCGGAAGCGATAGCGCTATCCTGTGCTCTCATGAAACAGAGTAGCAGCGTAGCGGATTTGACAGACGAGCTGCGCAAGGAGGTGAACCGCTACTCGCCGGGCGGAAAGCTCCCGTCGAGCCGAGCGCTCGTCGAGCGGTTCCGGGTCAGCCCGGTGACCGTCTCCCGCGCCCTCGCGCAGCTCGCCGCCGAGGGCCTGGTGGTGACCCGGCCCGGCGCCGGTGCCTACCGTGCCCGGCCGCGCACCCCGCTCGCCGCGACCGGCGACACCTCCTGGCAGGAGGTCGCGCTCAGCGCCGACGGCGCCGCCGACCTCGTACCGCGCACGGTCGACGCCTCCGGGGTCACCGTCTGCCTGGCCGCGCCGCCACCCGGGGTGATCGAGTTCAGCGGCGGCTACCCGCACCCCTCGCTCCAGCCGGAGAAGGCCATGGCCGCCGCGCTCTCCCGGGCGGGCCGCCGGCCCGGCGCCTGGGGCCGGCCGCCACTGGACGGGCTGCCCGAGCTGCGCGAATGGTTCGCGCGGGGCATCGGCGACACCGTCACCGCCGCCGACGTGCTGATCACCTCGGGCGGCCAGTCCGCGCTGACCACCGCCCTGCGCGCGCTCGCCCCGCCCGGCGCGCCGGTCCTGGTCGAGTCGCCCACCTACCCCGGCATGCTCGCCATCGCCCGCGCGGCCGGACTGCGCCCGGTGCCCGTCCCGGTCGACCGGGACGGCGTGCGCCCCGACCTGCTCGCCGACGCCTTCCGCGCCACCGGCGCCCGCGTGTTCGTCTGCCAGCCGCTCTTCCAGAACCCCACCGGCGCGGTCCTCGCCGCCGACCGCCGACCCGAGGTGCTGCGCATCGCCCGCGAGGCCGGTGCCTTCGTCGTGGAGGACGACTTCGTACGACGGCTGCCGCACGAGGACTCCGGGCCGCTGCCGCGTCCGCTCGCCGCCGAGGACCCCGACGGCGTGGTCGTGCATGTCTGCTCGCTCACCAAGGCGACCTCGCCCAGCTTCCGGGTCGGCGCCCTCGCCGCACGCGGGCCGGTCCTGGAACGGCTGCGCGCCATCCAGATCGTCGACACCTTCTTCGTGCCCCGGCCGCTCCAGGAGGCCGCCCTGGAACTCGTCGGCTCGCCCGCCTGGCCCCGCCATCAGCGCACCCTGTCCACCGAACTCCGCGCCCGCCGCGACGCCATGACCGCGGGCCTCGCCCTCCGGCTGCCCGAACTCGCCCTCCCGCACATCCCGTCCGGCGGGTACCACCTCTGGCTGCGCCTGCCCGACGGCCTGGACGAGCCCGCCCTCCAGTCCGCCGCCCTGCGCGCGGGCGTCGCCTTCACCCCCGGCCGCCCCTACTTCAGCGCCGAACCGACCGCCGCCCACATCCGGCTGAGCTTCGCCGCGGTCAGCGGCACCGAGGAGATCGCCGAGGGACTGCGGCGGCTGCGCGCCGCCTGCGACGAGGCCCTCGGCGGCCCGGTACCGCAATTTGTTCGACACACTCCGGCCGTGCTGTGAGGATCCCGCCATGACCGACATCGTCACCGCCCCCACCGGCCTCGCCGAGGGCTACGAGATCTCCACCGACCCCGGCCGCCTCGACGCGGCGCGGGTGCACCACTGGCTCTCCACCGACGCGTACTGGGCTCTGGGCCGCGCCCGCGACGTCCAGGACCGGGCCATCGCCGGCTCCCTCAACTTCGGCGTGTACGAGACCGCGTCGGGGGCCTTGGCCGCCTACGCCCGAGTCGTCACGGACCGCACCACCTTCGCCTGGCTGTGCGACGTCTACGTGGACCGCGCGGCCCGCGGCAAGGGCCTCGGGACGGCCCTGGTGGCCGCCGTACGGGAGGAGTTGCGGTCGTACGGCGTACGCCGGGTGCTGCTCGCGACCCACGACGCCCACGGGGTGTACGAGAAGCTGGGCTTCCGGGAGCTGGAGCGGCCGGATCAGTGGATGGCGCTGACGCTGGAGGGGTGAGGGGTGAGGGGTGAGGGGTGAGGGGGGAGGGGGGAGGGGGGAGAAGGGAGCGGGGGCCGTGAGAGCGGTGAGGCCCGTGCGGGCCGTGAAGTACTGCCTCGGCCGGGAACCGCCCGCCGCGCCCCCGGCCGGAAATCGCCCGTCGATTTGGGGCGAATGCCCGCCTGATTCTTACCTCCCGGTAAACCCTTGCGCACCGCCGGTAGCTCATCGTCGCTCCCCCCTTGACCTGGGCACACTCCGGGCACACCATCCCCGCATGGCCATTCGGGTCACCTTCGTCGCCGCCGCCCGCAACTCACCACTGCTCGCCGAGACCTTCCAGGACGACCGGCCGCTCGACCGGGCCGGCTGGGTCGAGGTACAGCGCGCCGCCCCTGAACTGGTGCCGCTCGCCGCCGCCGAGCTGCGTTACTGCTCGCCCACCCCGCGCAGCCGCGCGACCGGTGACGCCCTCGGCTACGCCCCGCTGGTGCAGCCCGCCCTGCGCGACTGCGACATGGGCCGCTGGCGCGGGCTGACGCTGGGCGAGGCGATGGCCCGGGAGCCACAGGCCGTCGACGCCTGGCTGTCCGACCCGCGCGGCACGCCGCACGGCGGCGAGTCCCTGATCTCCTTCATCACCCGGGTCGGCGGCTGGCTGGACACCCGCCCCTTCGAGGACGGCGTGTACATCGTCGCCGTGGCCGAGCCGTCGGTGATCCGCGCGGCCCTCGTCTACGCGCTGAAGGCGCCACCCGCGAGCTACTGGAACATCGACGTGCGCCCCCTGTCGACCACGACGGTCACCGGCCACTCGGGCCGCTGGAACCTGCGCTTCGACGGGACGGCGGCCAGGTCACCGGGCTAACCGGCGCCAAGGCCATCGCCGTCGCCCGGCTCCCGCTCGTACCCGGTGACCAGCAGCAGATCCTTCGCCGGGCCGCCCACCCGCCAGAGGGTGCGCCAGTGATCGGCGTCGGTGACGGTGAACTCGCCGCGGTACAGGTCGGCGGAGCAGGGATGGTCGGCGATGTGCCGCCCGGTGCGCAGATCCAGGTCGTGGAACGGCCGTCCGTCCGCGAACCGCACGTCGGCCGTCCCCGGCACGGCACCCGGCAGAAAGCGCAGGGTCCGCTCGGCGGGCCGGGCGACGCCCCGCCACACGAACGTGCCCGCCTCCCGGTGCAGCAGCCCGCCGCCCGCCAGCGCCTCGAAGACGGTCGTGCCGGTGAACCGGCCCTCGTCGCCGCCGCCGAGATCCCGCACGGTCCGCTCGACGCGCCAGCGCCCGGCGAGATACGCCAGTGGGTCCGTCACCGCCCAGAACTCACCCATCGCGGGCCTCCCCGTCAGCAGACCGGCCCGGGAGCGGCGGCCGTCGCCCTGAGCAGATCCCGTACCAGCGGGTAGTCGATCCGGTCGGGACGGCGGAAGCGCAGACACCCCTTGCCCATGTCCTGCCCGGCCAGCCGCTCCGCGAAGGCGTCCCGCACATCGGGCCGCATGAGGTACAGCGAGATGTACTGCCGCTGCCCGGCGAACGCGATCTCGGCGGTCCCGTCCCGCGTATAGGCGGGCATCCCGTACGCCATCACCTCACCGAACCCGGCCAGCTCGGCGCGGCACAGCTCACGCAGCCGGACCAGGGCCGCACGCTGCGACTCCCGCGCCTCGGCCAGATACGCCTCGACGGTCCCCGCCTCGCTCTGCACCATGGGGCGAGCGTACTGCGCGGTCGAGAACCGGCGCGGGGGCGGGGGGGGGGGGCGGCAGGGCGGGCGCGGGCCCCCGGGCCCGGCGGTGGGCCGCGCCGCCGTCGCGGGCGCCGTGGTCCGGGGGGGCCGGCGGCGGGAGCGGG
>NZ_JBHYUG010000050.1:43337-58909 GCF_042749375.1 Streptomyces sp. NPDC059477
GACCCGCGCCGCGCTCGCAAATACCGCCCGGGGCGCCCCCGCGAGATATGCCCAGGGGGGGGAGCTGTTCGGGGGGGAGACCCCCCGGGGGGGGGGGGGGTGGCTCCCCCCCGCCCCCGGCGGCTTTCTGCCTACTGGTCAGGGCCCTAGATGCCGAACGGTGCGGCGTAGCGGACCGTGCCGCTGGGCAGCGGGTGGCCGGCGTCGAGGGTGAGGGCCATCATGGCCTCGTCCGGGACGTCGATGGTGAGGCCGATGCCGTGCTCGGAAGCGCGGGTGAAGCCGAACCTCGGGTAGTACGCCGGGTGTCCGAGGACGGTGACGAAGTGCTCGCCCCGTTCCCTGGCGGCCCGCAACGCGGCGCGGATCGCGGCGGAGCCCGCGCCGGTCCCCTGGTGCTCGGGCCGCACGGCGACGGGGCCCAGGCACAGGGCCGGGGTGTCGTCGATGTGGCAGCGGGTCAGCAGGGCGTGGCCGACGGGCCCGCCGTCGGGGCCGGTGGCGACGAGGGACAGCCCGTCGATCCACGACGGGTCGGCGCGCAGGGCGTCGACGAGGTCCGCCTCCAGCGGAGTGTCGAACGCGGCGAGGCTGATGTCACGAAGGGCGGGGATGTCGGCGCCGGTCTCGGCGCGCGTGATCCAGTCGATGCTCACAGTGGAGGGAGATCCGTTCCATGGTGGGTTCGTATCGGTGGTGCCCCGCGAGCTCACGCTCCCAGCGAGGCGGATCCGGATGAGGTCAGGCCACGGCCCGGGACGTGAGGGCGGTCCGGGCGGTGCGCATGGCGGTGGCCTGGCGCGCGGTCATCAACCCCACCTCCCCACTTCCTCGGTCTGGATCAGATACGAACGCCGGGCAGCTTATCATTCCGCAGCCTCCCATCATGTACGTGATTGCATAAACGTGCAGCGCTGCGTATAGTCATGCCATCCATGAGGAGGGTTTCCATGACGGTACGTGCGGCGGTGGCCGGGGCCAGCGGGTATGCCGGTGGGGAGCTGCTGCGGCTGCTTCTCGCGCACCCCGGGGTCGAGATAGGCGCGCTGACCGGGCACTCCAACGCCGGACAGCGGCTCGGGGGGCTCCAGCCGCATCTGCTGCCGCTGGCGGAGCGGGTGCTCCAGGAGACCAGTGCCGACGTGCTCGCCGGGCATGACGTGGTGTTTCTCGCGCTGCCGCACGGGCAGTCCGCCGCGGTCGCCGAGCAGCTCGGGCCGGAGGTGCTCGTGATCGACATGGGCGCCGACTTCCGGCTGACGGACGCCGCCGACTGGGAGCGTTTCTACGGTTCCGCGCATGCCGGGACCTGGCCGTACGGCCTTCCCGAACTGCCGGGTGCCCGCGCCGCGCTGGAGGGGTCCAAGCGCGTCGCGGTGCCCGGTTGCTACCCGACGGCCGTCTCGCTCGCCCTGTTCCCGGCGTACGCCGCCGGGCTGGCCGAGTCCGAGGCCGTGGTCGTGGCCGCCTCCGGCACCTCCGGGGCGGGCAAGGCGCCCAAGGCGCAGCTGCTCGGCTCCGAGGTCATGGGCTCCATGTCGCCGTACGGCGTCGGCGGCGGCCACCGGCACACCCCCGAGATGATCCAGAACCTCAGCGCGGTCGCCGGTGAGCGGGTGGCCGTCTCCTTCACGCCCACCCTCGCGCCCATGTCCCGCGGCATCCTCGCCACCTGCAATGTCAAGGCACGCCCCGGGGTCACCGCCGAGTCCGTGCGGGCCGCCTACGAGAAGGCGTTCACCGACGAGCCGTTCGTCCATCTGCTGCCCGAGGGGCAGTGGCCCGCCACCGCGTCCGTCCAGGGTTCCAACGCCGTTCAGGTGCAGGTCGCGTATGACGCGGCCGTCGGACGCATCATCGCGATCAGCGCCATCGACAACCTGACGAAGGGCACCGCGGGAGGCGCCCTTCAGAGCATGAACATCGCCCTGGGGATCGATGAGGCCACAGGGCTTTCCACGATCGGAGTCGCACCGTGAGCGACGCACGTGCAGCCACCGGGCCGCAGACAACGACGACAGCCGCACCTCTGCGCTGCACGGGCGGAGAAGCGAACGAGGAGACGCAGTGAGTGTCACGGCAGCACAAGGGTTCACCGCTGCGGGCATCGCCGCCGGGATCAAGGAGAACGGCAATCCGGATCTGGCCCTCGTGGTCAACACCGGGCCGCGCCGGGCCGCCGCGGGCGTCTTCACCTCCAACCGGGTCAAGGCCGCCCCGGTGCTGTGGTCGGAGCAGGTGCTCAAGGGCGGCCGGGTCGGCGCCGTGATCCTCAACTCCGGTGGCGCCAACGCCTGTACGGGGCCCAAGGGGTTCCAGGACACCCATGCCACGGCCGAGAAGGTCGCCGAGGTCCTCGACGGGCACAGCGCCGGTGAGGTCGCGGTGTGCTCCACCGGGCTGATCGGCCTGCTGCTGCCCATGGACAAGCTGCTGCCGGGCGTCGAGACGGCCGCCGCACAGCTCTCCGGGCACGGCGGCGAGAAGGCCGCCATCGCCATCAAGACCACCGACAGTGTGCACAAGACGGCCGTGGTGGCCAAGGACGGCTGGAGCGTCGGCGGCATGGCCAAGGGGGCCGGGATGCTCGCCCCCGGCCTCGCCACCATGCTCGTCGTGCTCACCACCGACGCCGACCTCGAAGCCGACGTGCTGGACCGGGCGCTGCGCGCCGCCACCCGGACCACCTTCGACCGGGTCGACTCCGACGGCTGCATGTCCACCAACGACACCGTGCTGCTGCTGGCCTCCGGCGCCTCCGGGATCGTCCCGGACGACACCGAGTTCGCCGAGGCCGTCCGGGCCGTCTGCGACGACCTCGGGCAGCAGCTGATCCGGGACGCCGAGGGCGCCAGCAAGGACATCAGGATCGAGGTGATCAACGCGGCGAGCGAGGACGACGCCGTGGAGGTCGGGCGGTCCATCGCCCGCAACAACCTCCTCAAGTGCGCCATCCACGGCGAGGACCCCAACTGGGGCCGGGTGCTCAGCGCCATCGGCACGACCGCCGCCGCCTTCGAGCCCGACCGCCTCAACGTCGCCATCAACGGCGTCTGGGTGTGCAAGAACGGCGGCGTCGGCGAGGACCGCGACAAGGTCGACATGCGCTTCCGCGAGGTGCACATCGTCGCCGACCTCGCCGCCGGTTCCGACACCGCCACCATCTGGACCAACGACCTCACCGCCGACTACGTCCACGAGAACAGCGCGTACTCGTCATGAGCGGCACCCGCAAGCACACCGCGCTGCCCAAGGCGCAGATCCTCATCGAGGCCCTGCCCTGGCTGACCCGGCACCACGGCAGGACCGTCGTCATCAAGTTCGGCGGCAACGCCATGGTGGACGAGGAACTGAAGGCCGCCTTCGCGCAGGACGTCGTCTTCCTGCGGCAGGCCGGCCTCAAACCGGTCGTCGTGCACGGCGGCGGCCCGCAGATCAGCGCCGCCCTCGACCGGCACGGCATCGTCAGCGAGTTCAAGGCGGGCCTGCGCGTCACCACCGAGGAGGCCATGGACGTCGTACGGATGGTGCTGGCCGGACAGGTCCAGCGCGAGCTGGTCGGGCTGCTCAACGAGCACGGGCCGCTCGCCGTCGGCATCACCGGCGAGGACGCCCGCACCATGACCGCCACCAGGCACCGGCCCTTCGTCGACGGCGAACCCGTCGACATCGGGCGGGTCGGCGAGATCACCGAGATCGACACGGGAGCGATCGAGGCCCTGCTCGCCGACGGCCGTATCCCGGTCGTCTCCTCCATCGCCCGCAGTCAGGACGACGGACATGTCTACAACGTCAATGCTGATACGGCGGCTGCGGCACTCGCTGCGGCGCTGGGCGCCGAGACCCTCATGGTCCTCACGGACGTCGAGGGACTCTACGAGGACTGGCCGCACAGCGACGAGGTGATCAGCCGGCTCACCGCCACCCAGCTGGAGAAACTGCTGCCCGACCTGTCCGCCGGGATGGTGCCGAAGATGGAGGGCTGTCTGCACGCCGTCCGCAACGGCGTCACCACCGCCCGGGTCATCGACGGACGGGTCCAGCACTCGATCCTGCTGGAGATCTTCACGGATGAAGGGATCGGCACGATGGTCGTGCCCGACGGACAGGGGGAGCCGTGACCGACACCGAGAGCAACGCCGAGCTGACCGCTCGCTGGCAGGGCGCGCTCATGAACAACTACGGCACCCCGCGGCTGCCTCTGGTACGCGGCGAGGGCACCCGGCTCTGGGACGCCGACGGCACCGAGTACATCGATTTCGTCGGCGGCATCGCGGTCAACGCGCTCGGCCACGCCCACCCGGCGATCGTCGAGGCGGTGAGCCGGCAGATCGCGTCCCTCGGGCATGTCTCCAACCTGTTCGTCGCCGAACCGCCCGTCGCGCTCGCCGAACGGCTGCTCCAGCTGTTCGGCCGGGACGGCAAGGTGTTCTTCTGCAACTCGGGCGCCGAGGCCAACGAGGGCGCGTTCAAGATAGGGCGGCTGACCGGGCGGACCCATATGGTCGCCACCGACGGCGGCTTCCACGGCCGCACCATGGGCGCCCTCGCCCTCACCGGCCAGCCCGGCAAACAGGAACCCTTCCTGCCGCTGCCCGGCGAGGTCACCCATGTGCCCTACGGCGACGCGCAGGCGCTGGCCGCCGCCGTCACCGAGAACACGGCGTTCGTCATCATCGAGCCGATCCAGGGCGAGAACGGGGTCGTCGTCCCGCCGCCGGGCTATCTGAAGGCGGCCCGCGCGATCACGGCGGCGAACGGCAGTCTCCTCGTGCTGGACGAGGTGCAGACGGGGGTCGGCCGGACCGGGCACTGGTTCGAGTACCAGGCCCACGAAGGTGTGCTGCCCGATGTCGTCACCCTCGCCAAGGGGCTCGGCGGCGGGCTGCCGCTCGGCGCGACCATCGCCTTCGGGCGGGCCGCGGAGCTGCTCCAGCCGGGCCAGCACGGTACGACCTTCGGCGGCAACCCCGTCGCCTGTGCGGCCGGGCTCGCCGTCCTCGACACCATCGCGAGCGACGGGCTGCTGGCGAACGTCAAGCGGCAGGGCGAGAGCCTGCGGGACGGGATCGAGGCGCTCGGGCATCCGCTGGTCGCCCATGTCCGGGGCGCGGGCCTGCTGCTGGGTATCGTGCTCACCAGGCCGCTCGCGCCGCGGGTGCAGCAGGCGGCCCAGGACGCCGGCTTCCTGGTCAACGCGCCCGCCCCCGATGTCGTACGGCTGATGCCGCCGCTGAACACCGGGGACGACGACGTGGCGGCGCTGCTGCGGGCGCTGCCCGGGGTGCTCGACGCGGCCGGCGGTGACGCACGATCCGAGTGAAGAGTGTCCGGGGAACGAGTGTCCGGGGAATGGGACGACGATGAGTCAGGCGCAGGACCATGAGCAGGTGTCCGGGGCGGCCGGGTCCGCGGTGCCGCAGACGCGGACCGCACGGCACCGGCGGATCGTGGACATCCTCAACCGGCAGCCCGTGCGGTCGCAGAGCCAGCTGGCCAAGCTGCTCTCGGACGACGGGCTGCATGTCACCCAGGCGACCCTGTCCCGGGACCTCGACGAGCTGAACGCCGTGAAGATCCGCGACAACGACGGGGATCTGATCTACGCGGTGCCCAGCGAGGGCGGGTTCCGTACGCCTCGGGCGCCGCTGGGGGAGTCGGCGAAGGAGGAGCGGATGCGGAGGCTGTCCGCGGAGCTGCTGATCTCCGCGGAGGCGTCCGCGAATCTCGTGGTCCTGCGTACGCCGCCGGGCGCGGCCCAGTTCCTCGCCTCGGCCATCGACCAGGCCGAGCTGCACGACATCCTGGGGACGATCGCCGGGGACGACACGCTGCTGCTGATCAGCCGTCGGGCCGACGGGGGGCAGGCCCTGGCGGACCACATGCTGCGGGTGGCTCAGAACGGGGGGTGAGGTGGGGGGGGCTGGTGCGTCGCCGGGTGCGGGTGGTCGGTGGCTGGTCGCGCAGTTCCCCGCGCCCCCAAGGCGTTGCAGTCGCCTGCGTCTCTTGTCGCCGTAGCTTGAGGCACCCCGGCAGCGCGCGGGAGTGACACGCCCCCGCCTCAGCCCAGCCGCGCTGCCAGTCCCCCCGTGCACCACACCTCGTCCCCCGCCGTGATCAGCAGTGCCTCCACGCCCGGCAGTGACTCCAGCCACCCCAACGCCTCCCGCGAACCCATCGCGAACGCCGCCGTCGCCCAGCAGTCGGCCCAGGTCAGGTCAGGGGCGACCACCGTCACCGCCACCAGATCGGTCACCGCCGACCTCGCTGTGCGCGGGTCCACGATGTGCGCGCCCCGCTCGGCCGTACCCGACGTGGCGACCGCCAGTTCCGGCGCGCCCGCCGCCGAGACGACCGCCGCGAGACCCCCGGGACGCAGCGGGTCGGCGACCCCCACCCGCCAGGGGCGGTCGGCGGCCGGCACGCCCAGCAACTGCACATCGCCGCCGCCGTTCACACTCACCCCCACCACCCCCTCCACCGCCCTCAACCGCAGCGCGGCCCGCCGCACCGACCAGCCCTTCACGATCCCGGTCGGATCGAGCCGCCCGCGGTACCGCGTGCTGAACCACCCCCCGCTCACCCGCTCCGCCTCCGCCCCCAGCGCCAGCACCTCGGCCACCTCCGGATCGCACCGCCCGACCGTCAGCTCCCCCGCCGCCAGCCGCGACACCTGACTGTCCTCGCGATACGCGCTGAACACCGCGTCGACCCGATGCAGCCCGGCGACCACCTCCCGCACGGCGGCCCGGACCGCGTCCGGCTCACCACCGCGCACATCGAGGGAGAACACGGTGCCCATGACCTCCTCCACATGCCGTACGACGCCGGGCACGGGCGCGGATTCAGCCACCGGCTCAGCCACCGGCCCGGTCCAGCGCCGACTGGAGGGACTCCTTGTACCCGGCGCTGGTGTACGTCGCCCCGGACACGGCGTCGATCCGGGCGCTGCCCGCCGCCACCGCCGCCTGGTTGAGCTTCGGTACGGCGTTGGCCGTGACCTGCGTGCTTTGGCCGCCGCTGGGCGCCTGCACGGTCTCCGCCCCGGTGATCCTCCCGCCGCTCACCGTGATCCGGACCTGCACGGGGCCGTACGGGGTCCGCGCGGCGGTGCCGGTGACCGTGGCGCCGCCGGTGGGCCGGGCGCCGCCCTGCGCCGACTGACCGGCCGCGGCGGGGGGCCGGGCGCCGCCCGCCGCCGCGCCGGGGTCGGAGCCCGGCTTCATCGACAGCAGCAGCACGATGCCGGACACGGTGGCCGCGGTGGCGAGCACGGCACGCCGGACGGGGTGGCTCTTCTTCATGGTTGCCGGTCTCCTGATGACCCGTCGGGGGAGGGGGAGGAAGGGGAGAAAGGGGAAGAAGGGGAAGAAGGGGAAGAAGGGGAAGAGGGCGGGGGAGGGTCCCTGGGGGAGGAGGCCCCGCTCACATCGCGAACGACTCGTGGTGGATGCGGCGCGCCGGGACACCCGCGCCGCGCAGCGCCTCGTACACCGCCTGCGCGAAGCCGGGGGGCCCGCACAGGAAGACGTCGTGCCGGTCGATGTCGGGGATCTTTCGCTGGAGGGTCTCCGCGGAGATGTCGGGGCGGGCCCCGTCCGGGCTGTTGACGGCGTACATCAGGCGGGCGCCGCGCTCGTCGGCGATGGCGGACAGCTCGTCCCACAGGGCCAGGTCCTGGGTGGTGGTGGCCCGGTAGAGAAGGGTGATGTCACCGGCCGCGCCGGGCAGCGTCTCGAACAGTGCCCGCATCGGGGTGATGCCGACCCCGCCCGCCACCAGCAGCACCTTGCCCCGGCTGCGCCGGGAGGCGGTCAGGGCGCCGTACGGACCCTCCGCCCACACGCGCGTCCCGGGCCGCAGCCCGCGCAGCCCGGCGCTGTGGTCGCCGATCGCCTTCACGGTGATCCGGAGCAGGTCCGGCCGGGGCGCGGCCGACAGCGAGTACGGGTGGGAGCTGAACCGCATCCCCGGCGCCAGGAACCGCCACCGGAAGAACTGCCCGGCCTCCGCGCCTATCCGGTGCAGCCTGCGCCCGCCGATCAGCACCGACACAATCCCCGGCGTCTCCTCGACGACCGCCTCGACCCGCATCCGGTGGCGCAGGTTCAGCCGGATCGGGGTGAGGACCCGGAACCAGATCACCAGCGCGCTGACCACCCCGTACAGCCCGTACCAGAACGTCTTCGCGAGGGGCCGCACGGCGAAGTCGTTGCCGGTGGAGATCTGGTGCCAGAACGTCAGGAACACCGCCGCGTACGTCATCAGATGCACGTGGTACCAGGTGTCGTACGGCATCCTGCGCCGCACCCCGCCGATCGAGACCAGGCCGATCAGCACCAGCAGGGCGGTACCGGTCGCGGCCTTGCCCAGGTCGGGGAGCTGGGTGAGGGAGTCGGTGGTCTGGCGGACGATGTCGGCCAGGCCCAGGCCCGCTCGGCGGGCGTGGCCCCACATGATGAGGACGACATGGGCGAGGACCAGGCACAGGGTGTAGCGGCCGGTCATCGCGTGCCAGCGGGCCACCCGGTCCGAGCCGACCCGCCGCTCCAGCGCGGGCACCCGGGCCATCTGGAGCACCACCAGCGCCATCAGATAGCCCGCGAGCAGTCCGGTGATCCGGCCCGCGTTGATGATCCGGCCGGTGTCGTCGCCGATCGAGGGCGTGTTGCCCCACCACAGCCACAGCACGGCGGCGGCACCCGCCCCCACCGCGAGCAGCAGCGGGACGGCGGGGGAGCGGCGCGGGCGGATGCGGCGCATCGTCTGCCGCCGGGCGGCACGGCCGCCTGCGAGCGTGCTGGTCACGGTTCCTCCGGGGACGGGGGCGACGGGTGTGTCGTGGTCCCTTGGCCCAGAGATACGCGCGGCGCCCGCGAACCGTTCAGAGCGTCGGCGGGTAGCCGGCGGCCGGCGGGCGCGGCTCAGTAACGAGTGATCGCCGTGGTGCCGTCCTGTGTGCCCACCGCGATGTGCGGCCGGGCCTCCGGGCGGGCCCAGGCGAGGATCGCGCGCATCGCGTCGGCGGGCACGGACACACAACCGGCCGTCGCGCCGCTGCCGTTGACGTGCAGGAAGATCCCGGCACCGCGCCCGCGCACCGGCGTGCGGTAGTTGAAGCCGATGACGAGGGCGTGCGCGTACTGCGTGCCGTAGGAGACCAGATGCTCCGCGTGCCCGGCCCGGCAGTCGGCGGCGCGCGGCTCGCTCCAGCGGTTGTAGTCCGCCGAGTCGTTGTCCTGGCACCACCAGGACTCCTGCCCCACCGGCCGGTAGGTGTACGTCGTCCCGGGCGGCGCCGGCTCGATGCCGAAGGCGTACGGCAGGTCGTACAGCCCGGTGGGGGTGGTGTTCGTGCCCTGCTTGCGGGCGCCCCCCTCGACCAGCCCGTTGGCCCCGAACCGGGCCGGTGCCGTGCCCGACTCCACCCAGTCGCCGTCCCGGCGGTCCCACCAGGTGACCGCGCCGGTGGTGGAGCCGGTCTCCGGTGCCACGGCGGTGATCAGCTGATCACCGCCCCCGGTGTCGGCCAGCGTGGCGGGCAGCGGTTCCTCCGGGGCGGGCGGGGCCATGCCCAGGAGGGCGGCGGAGGTGACGAGGGCGAGGGCGGCGGCGAGGGTGGGGCGCATGGCGCCGACGCTAGGGGAGCGGGGGGACCCCGGCAGTGCGGGTGACCCGTTCGAGGGCACCGCGTGACCGGCCCGCCGCAACGGCCCCCGGCTGTACGGGTGCCTGGCTACACGGATGGCCTGGCTATACGGGTGCCTGGCTACACGGGTGTCGGTGGGAGCGGGAGCGGCAGCCCCGGCAGGCCGTCCAGGCTGGTGGCGATGTGGTCCTTCTTGTGGAAGTAGGCGTCGAGCGAGTCGTCGTCCTCGCGCGCGAAGCGCCGCCCGTGCAGCTCGCGGTCCTCGTCGTACGTCATCAGCGGAACGGCGTAACCACAGCTGTCGCGCAGGAGATCGGCCGTCACCACGATGATCGCGCGGAGTCCGTGCCGGGTGGCGTCGATGTCCGGGAAGCGGGCGAGCAGGCCGGGGAAGCGGGGGTCGTCCCGGAAGACCGGCTCGCCGTGGCCGTGCAACCGGACGATGTTCGGCGGTCCCTGGAAGGCGCACCACATCAGGGTGATCCGGCCGTTCTCGCGCAGATGTGCGATGGTCTCGGCGTTCGACCCGGCGAAATCGAGATACGCCACCGTCAACTCGTCGAGGATGGCGAAGGAGCCCTTGAGGCCCTTGGGAGAGAGATTGACCGTACCCTCGCCGGACAGCGGGGCGGTCGCGGTGAAGAAGAGCGGCTGCTCTTCGATGAACGTACGGAGTCTGCCGTCAATGCGCTCATATGTCTTTCCCACGCCTAAAGATTATTCAGCCTAACGACCTCTGCGGCAATGGGATTGAATTGACTACTCATGCATGACTCTGCATACTCATGCAAGGTTCAAGGTGCAAGGTCATGCATGGGCGGTCGGGTGGAGTCGTGCACCGACCGGCGAACGCAGTGTGAGGAGCAAAGCAAGTGAGCAGCAACAGCAAGGACGTCCGGCTCTGGGGCGGCCGTTTCGCCGACGGTCCCGCCGAGGCCCTGGCGAAGCTGTCCGCGTCCGTCCACTTCGACTGGCGGCTCGCGCCCTACGACATCGCGGGCTCCCGCGCCCACGCGCGCGTGCTGCACAAGGCGGGGCTGCTCAGCGACGACGAGCTGACCCGCATGATCGCCGGGCTCGACCGGCTGGCGGCGGATGTCGCCGACGGCTCCTTCACCGGCACCATCGCCGACGAGGACGTCCACACCGCCCTGGAGCGCGGGCTCCTGGAGCGGCTCGGCCCCGACCTCGGCGGCAAGCTGCGCGCGGGCCGCTCCCGCAACGACCAGGTGGCGACTCTCTTCCGGATGTATCTGCGGGACCACGCCCGTACGGTCGGCGGCCTGATCGCCGACCTTCAGGACGCCCTCGTCGGTCTCGCCGAGGCCCACCCCGACACGGCGATGCCCGGCCGCACCCACCTCCAGCACGCCCAGCCGGTGCTCTTCGCCCACCATGTCCTCGCCCATGTCCAGTCCCTGTCCCGGGACGCCGAGCGGCTGCGCCAGTGGGACGAGCGCACGGCCGTCTCGCCGTACGGCTCCGGCGCGCTCGCGGGCAGCAGCCTGGGCCTGGACCCGGAGGCGGTGGCGGAGGAGCTGGGCTTCGAGCACGGCAGCGCCGGCAACTCCATCGACGGCACGGCCTCCCGGGACTTCGCCGCCGAGTTCGCCTTCATCACCGCGATGATCGGGGTGAACCTCTCCCGGATCGCCGAGGAGGTCATCATCTGGAACACGAAGGAATTCTCCTTCGTGACGCTGCACGACGCGTTCTCCACCGGCTCCTCGATCATGCCGCAGAAGAAGAACCCGGACATCGCCGAGCTGGCCCGGGGCAAGTCCGGTCGGCTGATCGGCAACCTCACCGGCCTGATGGCCACCCTCAAGGCCCTCCCGCTCGCCTACAACCGGGACCTCCAGGAGGACAAGGAGCCGGTCTTCGACTCCATCGACCAGCTGGAGATCCTGCTCCCCGCCTTCACCGGCATGATGGCCACCCTCACCGTCCACCGCGAGCGCCTGGAGGAGCTGGCCCCGGCCGGTTTCTCCCTCGCCACCGACATCGCCGAGTGGCTGGTCCGGCAGGGCGTCCCGTTCCGCGTCGCGCACGAGGTGGCCGGCGAGTGCGTCAAGGCCGCCGAGGCCGAGGGCAAGGAACTGGCCGACCTCACCGACGAGCAGTTCGCCAAGATCTCCACCCACCTCACCCCCAAGGTCCGCACGGTCCTCGACGTCCCCGGCGCCATCGCCTCCCGCAACGGCCGCGGCGGCACGGCCCCCGCGGCGGTCGCCATCCAACTGGCGGAACTGAAGGCGGACGTGGCCGGCCAGCACGAATGGGCCCAGGCCAAACAGGGGGTCTGAGCGGCGACGCTGGGGCGTTTGGGCGGGGAGGGGGACGCGGCGTATTTGGTGATGTGGGGCGCCGGAGCGTCTTGGGGGCCGCTGTCCGGGGGCGTGGGACGCCGGGTGCTGCCCGGCGGTGGGGGGGGGTGTGGGGCGCGGGACGCCGGGTGCCGCTTGGTTCCGGGGGGCCGGGACGCCGTTCTTTTCAGGGGCGCGGGGAACTGCGCGAGCAACCACCCACCCACCCGCACCCGGCGAGCCCACCCTCACCCCCCGCCCCACGCCCCGCCCCGTTCGCCGCCAGGGGTTACGTTGATCGAGACCGACGCCAACCCCCGGAGCCCCCGATGCCCTTCGCCCGCCTGGCCAAGGCAACCACCCCCACCGCCCACATCGGCCTGGGCCTGGCCGCGGTCGGCCGCCCCGGCTACCTCACCCTCGACCGAGCCGAAGCCCTCGGAGAGACCCGTACCGCCGCAGCCCTGCGCACCCGCACCCACGACCTCCTCACCGCCGCCTACGCCCAGGGCGTCCGCTACTTCGACACGGCCCGCTCCTACGGCCGCGCGGAGGAGTTCCTCGCCGACTGGCTCACGGCCAACCCCGGCATCGACGACGTGGTCATCGGCAGCAAATGGGGCTACACCTACACCGCCGACTGGACCATCGACGCCGACCGCCACGAGGTCAAGGACCACAGCCTCGCCGCCTACGAACGCCAGCGCGCGGAGACCGCCGCCCTGCTCGGCGACCGCCTCGACCTCTACCAGATCCACTCGGTGACCCCGGACAGCCCGGCCCTCACCGACCGCGCCCTGCACACCGCGCTGGCCGAGGCCGCCGCCGGGGGCGTCACCGTCGGCTTCTCCACCAGCGGCCCCGCCCAGGCCGACGCGATCCGGGCCGCCCTGGACATCACGGTCGACGGCGAGCGCCTCTTCCGTACCGTGCAGGCGACCTACAACGCGCTGGAGACCTCGGCCGGGCCCGCGCTCACGGAGGCGCACGACGCCGGTCTGACGGTGATCGTCAAGGAGGCCATGGCCAACGGCCGGCTCGCGCAGCCCCACGCCCCCGAGGCCATGCGGGCGGTCGCCGAGGAGACCTCGCAGGACTGTGACGCCGTCGCCCTCGCCCTGGTCCTGCGCCGGCCGTGGGCCGGGGTCGTGCTGTCCGGCGCCGCGACCGTCGCCCAGCTCGCCGCCAATCTCCACGCGCCCCTCGTGGACCTGGACGAGGACCAGCTCACCCGTCTCGCCCAGCTCACCGAGAACCCGGAAACGTACTGGTCGGAGCGGGCCCGGCTGCCCTGGCACTGAGCTGCCCCGGCTGCGGACGGGCGGCCTCCCCATCCCCTGAATGAGACAAGAATGTCTCATATGGGTTATGGTCGTCTCATGGCTGTCGACCGTGACCATGTGCTGCGCAGTGCCGCAGCCCTGCTGACCCATCGAGCCACCGCGACCATGGACGAGGTCGCCAAGGCCGCGGGCATCAGCCGCGCCACCCTGCACCGGCACTTCGCGGGCCGGGACGCCCTGGTCCGCGCCCTGGAGACGCTGGGCCTCGGCGAGTGCGAGGCCGCGCTGGACCGGGCCCGGCTCGCCGACGGCAGCGCGAGCGACGCCGTACGCCGGCTGATCCGCGAGATCGAACCGGCGGCCGGTCTGCTCGGCTTCCTCGTCACCGAGAACCAGCTCTTCGAGGGCGAGGAGCGCAACGAGGGATGGGAGCGGCTCGACGCGCGGATCTCCGCGCTGTTCCGGCGTGGCCAGGACAGCGGAGAGTTCCGCATCGACCTCTCGGCCGTCTGGCTCACCGAGGCGCTCTACGGGCTGGTGGGCTCCGCGGCCTGGGCCGTCATGGACGGCAGGGTCGCCGCCAAAGACTTCGAAACCATGATCGTCGAGCTGTTGCTCGGCGGAGCGATACGGAGAACGCAATCATGAGCAGCACCCTGCGGCCGGCGAGTGCCACCGAGGCCGTGAAGCGCCCCGGACGCTGGCTGGCGCTGTCCGTCCTGGTGCTCGCCGTTCTGCTGGTGGCCGTCGACGCGACCGTCCTCGGCCTCGCCACCCCGTACATCAGCGAGGATCTCAGCCCCTCCGGCAACCAGCTGCTGTGGATCGGTGACGTCTACTCGTTCGTCATCGCCGGTCTGCTGGTGTCCATGGGCAGCCTCGGCGACCGTATCGGCCGCAAGAAGATCCTGCTGATCGGCGCGACCGCGTTCGGCGCGGTGTCCGTGCTCAACGCCTACGCGACCTCGCCGGAACTGCTGATCGTGGCGCGGGCCCTGCTCGGAGTCGCGGGCGCGACCCTGATGCCCGCCACGCTCGCCCTGATCCGCAACATCTTCCACGACCCGCGCGAGCGCAGCCTCGCCATCGGCATCTGGGGCGCCACCGCCTCCGCCGGTATGGCGATCGGCCCGATCATGGGCGGATTCCTGCTGGAGCACTTCTGGTGGGGCTCGGTCTTCCTGATCAACCTGCCCGTGATGGCGGTGCTGGTCCTGGTCGGCGCCAAGATGCTCCCCGAGTCCCGCAACCCGAGGCCCGGCCCCTGGGACATGGCCAGCGTCGTGCTGTCGCTGGTCGGCATGATCGGCGTGGTGTACGCGATCAAGGAGGCGGCCAGCCATGGGTTCGCGTGGGGCACCCTGGCGGCGGGTCTGCTCGGCGCGGCGGCGCTGTACGGCTTCGTACGCCGTCAGTTCACGCTCCCGGCCCCGCTGCTGGACGTACGACTGTTCCGCAACCGTGGCTTCAGCGGCGCGGTCCTCGCCGATCTGCTGACCATCCTGGGCATGGCCGGCCTGGTGTTCTTCCTGTCGCAGTACCTCCAGCTGGTGCAGGGCAGGCGGCCCCTGGAGGCCGGTCTCGCCGAACTGCCCGCGGCGGTCGGCGCGGTGGCGGCCGGTCTGATCGCCGGTACGGCGGCCCGGCGCTTCTCGGTGCGGTCCGTGGTCTCCGGCGGTCTCGCCGCCGTCGGCCTCGCCCTGGGCACGCTGTCCTTCCTCGACCAGTCCACCGGCTATCCGCTGCTCGGCGCCGCCCTGCTGGTCGTCGGCATCGGCGCGGGCTTCGCGTTCACCGTCACGGCGGACGTGATCCTCGCCTCCGTACCGAAGGAGCAGGCGGGCGCGGCCTCGGCGGTCTCGGAGACGGCGTACGAACTGGGCGCGGCCCTCGGCATCGCCCTGCTCGGCTCCATCGTGACCGGCGTCTACCGTGGCTTCCCGGCCCCGCCGGGCACCCCGGAGTCGGCCCACGAGTCGCTGGGCGGCGCGGTCGAGGTGGCGGCGGGGCTGCCGCCCGCGACCGCGCAGCAGCTCCTGGACTCGGCCCGGAACTCCTTCGTCGACGGCCTCACCATGGCGGCGGGCATCGGCGCGGCGGTGCTGCTGGCCGCCTCGGTGGCGGCGTGGTTCCTGCTACGCGGCGCCCGGCTGGAGAGCGGCGGCGAGCCGGTGGAGGCCGGGGAGTGGGAGAACGCCGGAGAGTCGGCGGACGGCCGTGAAGCGGAGCGCTCCGGTGCGTCGGTGGGCTCCGGATCCGTCAAGAGCGCCGGTGACGTGAAGTGCGGCGCCGAATAGGGGGAGCGGGGGGCGGGCGCGCGGGGCCGTAGCGTTC